>JARRJC010000001.1 GCA_037379885.1 Limibacillus sp. | reverse complement strand
TGCTTACTACCGCACCTATTTCTACGGCTCGGCCCTGGCCTCTGGCGTCAACGCCACCGCTGAGAGCCAGGCGACCACGGTCAGCCTGGACAACAGCGTGATCAAGGGCGTCTACAACGATGCCCTCAACCTGAAGCGGGGCGCCTTTGCCAAGAGCTACGACGGCAGCGCCTCGGCAAGGGGCGGCAACGTCACGGTGACTCTCACGAACGAGAGCGGCATCGGGACCCTCAGTGGAGACGACGCGCTTCAGGTCAACACCTCTGGCTACAGCACCGTCAACGGCGGCCTGCGCTTCAGCTGGTAACCGCGAGGAACAGGAAAAGCCCCGCTTCCTGACCGGGAGCGGGGCTTTTTTGCGTGTTTGGGCTTGAGCCTACGGGCCGGGCCGTTGACGACGCAGAGTTTGGCGTCAGCCAGCCTGGGCGAGCGGCTCGTGCGTGATGAAGTTCACGATCTCCTCGGAATGGAACCCGAGCGACATGGGGGTCTGCACACCCTCGATGCAGGCGACGTCGTAGAGCTCGCCGATGGGGCCGTCGAGCCGGAACCACTGCGCCACGTCGCCGCTCTTCAGGTTGATGACCTGGATGCCGCACCAGGGGTCGGTGTCCTTTTCCGCAAGACGCTGGTCCAGCTCCAAGCCTTCAAAGCGCTTGTAGCGCGGCTTGGAGAGGCCGACGAAGGCGTAGTCCCCGAAAAAGGAAAGCCCGCGCGCGAAGCCGGGGCAGAAGGCGACCGGATGGAACTTTGGCGTCTCCTCCGCCGGGTCCACGAAGCCCAATTCGCCCTTGCCGGAGTTCAGCAGCCAGACCTTGCCGTTGCGCACCCTGGGCGAGTGCGGCATCGAGAGATCGTCCACGAGGATGCGGTTGCTGCGCACGTCGATCAGGACCCCGCCCTTGTCGCGCCGGTCGCGCCAGCCGTCGATTGTGTCCGAGCGGCTGATCGCGGTCACATAGGCCGGTTGGCCATCCTCCATGGCGAGGCCGTTTAGGTGGCAGCGGTCTTCCGGCGCCAGCTTCGAGATGAAGGGCGGCTTCCAGACCGGCCGGAAGGAATGGCTGACCGACGGCATGGCGAGACAGGAGAACTTGGTGTTCACGAAGACGATCGCGCCGTCAGAGCAGATGCCGATGTCGTGGCTGTGCAGGTGCCCGGTCACCTGAATCGTGCGCGGCACGTAGCAGGCGTCGAAGGTATTGTTCACCCGCTGGTCGGGTCCCAGTACGTTCTCCATGCGGAAAATCTGGAAGAGAGTGGCGAGATAGAGGCGTTGGCGGTCGGCATGCAGGCCCATGGCCTGCCGGAACATCCGCTCGTTCACCATGATGCCGCCATTGGGATTGCGTCCCACGAGGTAGAGCCGGCCGGACTGATAGGAGGTAAAGCCGAAGGAGAGATTGCGCTGCGCCAGGAAACCCGCCAGCCCGTCGGAAGCGGAATAGACCACAGGCTCCTGCTGCTGGCCCTCCTGCTGCAGGCCTTCTTGCCGGCCCTCCGACTGCGGCGGAGCCTCAGCCTGCCCCTGAGGCGCGCCCTGGTAGACCTCGGATTGGCCGGGTGCGGCTTCGTAAGCGGGTTGCGTTTCGGATTCGGTGACCCTGGAGTCCGCGCTGGTCGGCGTCGGCTTGGCCTCGGTCTTTTCGCCCGCGGCGGTGCTGGCCTTGGCGGACTTGGCCGCTGGCTTGCGGGCGCCTTTGGCCGCGCGGCTGGACTTGCCCGCGCTCTTGGCGCCGTCCTTCTTGGATTCGTCCGTCATCTCTCCCCCAGGGTTCTCGGGTCTTCAGGGTTCATGGGAGTTGCTTGCCAGAGCCCTTGGTTTCTCCCGTTTTAAGCGTGGGGAAGCATAGCCTTTTTGGAGAGGTAAGCAAAAGGAACATCAACATATGGACGCATTTAACGCCTGAGCGAGCAAGGCCCAGAGGGCAAGCAACCGGGCTGCGATTCCGCGCCTGTCGCCCGAGGAAATGACAGGGGCTTTCCCCATCCCGGCGGCTTGTTATCATTGCGAGGTTGCCCGGGACCCCAGCCAGCCGCAGGAGACGCCGCCAATGCCGCTCAGCCCAGAAGAGATCGAACGCTATCGGCAAGAGGGCTACCTGATTCCCAACTTCCGCCTCTCGGAGGAGAAGCTGGGCCGCATCCGAGAGGCCTACGAGCGTCTGCTGGCCGCGCACAGCGGCGATCCCGACTTCTCGCCCGATTTCATCCTGGGGCCCCACATGACCAGCGGCTATGGCGTGAAGGGCGACCCGGCATGGCTGGAGTTCGCGCGCGATCCGGAGTTGCTGGATATGCTCGAGCAGCTGATGGGTCCGGACATCATCCTCTGGGGCGTCACGATCTTCGGCAAGCCCGCGGGCGTCGGCAAGGCGACCCCCTGGCATCAGGACGGCGACTACTATCCCATCGAACCCCTGGAAACCACGACCATCTGGATCTCGCTGGACGGGTCCTATCCCGAGAACGGCTGCATGAAGATGATCCCCGGCAGCCATCGGGAGCGCCGGGTTTTCAAACACCACTGGGAGGAGAAGCCCGACCAGACACTGGCTCAGGTGATCGACGAGGATCAGGTGGATCTCTCCCAGGCCACCGACATCGTTCTGGAGCCCGGCCAGATCTCCATCCACGACGTCTACATGGTGCACGGTTCCCAGCCCAACAGCTCCGACAAGCGGCGCATGGGTCTGGTGCTGCGCTACATGCCGGGCCACTGCTACTACAACCACGGAGGCGGGCAGGCGACCGAGGACGCGGGCTCGCGCCATGGCTATTCCAGCCGCCCGCTGTTCCTGCTGCGCGGCCAGGACCGAAGCGGCCGCAACGACTTCTCGCGCGGCCATTGAGCGGCCGGGAGATGCTGCTCGGCAATCCGCTCGGCGAGGAGGACCTGCCCTCCGGCAAGGAGTTGCTGGAGGAAGGCCGGCGGCTGGCGGGTGAGCACCGGGTCGGCTCTTGCCCCTTTCTGGTGGAACAGGGCGTCTCCTCGGAGATCGAGTACAAGCTCAAGGCGGCCGCCGAGGGCCGCATCATGCAGCATGCCCAGATCGGCTACCGCGATCCCGCGCGCAGCCGTGAAGCCTGGCGTGAGATCGCCGGCAGCGTCGAGAAGCAGGGCGGGCGCGTGGACCGCTACGGCATCTGCCTGGACTGGTCCATGGGCTACCCCTCGGCTGAGCGGGCCAAGCGGGGCAAGGGGACCGGACTGATCCTGGAGCGCGCGGAGGACTTCGCTGGCCTGACCGCCTGCGGCCCGGTGGCCCCGCACTTCGGCGACTTCGTGATCGGCCTGCCCGCCGCGCTGGAGAACACCAAGGCGGCGCTCGCTGCCGGGGCCACCTCCATCGGCAACCTGGGCCAATACTTCACCTTCCGCCTGCCCGACTGGCCCGAGGACCTGGAGACCACCAAGGCGAGCGTGACCGCCCTGGCCCTGGCCGCCGCCCAGCCCGTGCCGGTGCTGATCCACTCCAACCTCGACGACGGTTTTGCCGCGCTCTTCACCGATCTCGCCTGCGCCTTTGGCGCGGTCCTGCTGGAGCGCTACATCGTCGAGGAGTTGATCGGCGGGACGATGGGCCACTGCTACGGCCACACCTTCAGCGATCCTCTGACCCGGCTCGCCTTCCAACGCGCGCTCGCCAAGGACCGGGAGGGACGCCCCGGCAGCATGGTCTATGGCAACACCACGCTCTACCGGGAGGCCGTGCCCCAGGCGATGAACTACGCGAGGCTGGGCTCCTACCTCTCCATAGATATCGCCGCCCAGATGCTGCTGCCGAGCGGCCACGCCGTCACGCCCATCCCGGTCAGCGAGGCCGAGCGCATTCCGGACATCGACGAGGTGGTGGACGCGCAGCTCTACGCCGCCGCCCTTACCGAGCGGGTGGCCGAGCAGCTTCCGCTGATCGCGCTTGGCGAAGCGGACACCTTGGCCGACAAGTTGACCGCGGGCGGCGAGCGCTTCTGCGCGGCGGTGCTGGATGGCTTGGAGGCCGCGGGCGTGCCCCGGGACGATCCCTTCAAACTGCTGTTGGCACTGCGGCGCATCGGGGCCAAGCGGCTGGAGGAACTCTTCGGGCCGGGCGAGCCGGACGAGACCGGCCCGCGTGGCCGCCGCCCGCTGGTCGAGGCCAGCCCCGTCGCCGAGCTCAATCTCCGCGCAGGCGCTGTCGCCGCCGCCCTCGGGGAGGAGGAGCGCGCGCGTCTGGCGGCGGCGGGGCTGACCGTGACCGTGGCCTCCAGCGACGTCCATGAGTACGGCAAGCTGCTGGTGGAGCGCGCCTTGCAGGAAGCCGGTGTCGCCACCCTGGACGCCGGGGTGCACGCCGAGCCCGCCAGGCTGGTGGCGGCGGCGCGCGAAAGCGGGTCCGCCGCGATCGCGATCAGCACCTACAACGGTGTCGCGCTGGACTACCTCTCCGCCGTGCGGCGCGAACTGGAACGCGCCGGGCTCGATCTGCCCGTCTTCATCGGCGGCAAGCTCAACCAGATTCCGGCGGACAGCAACTCAGCCTTGCCGGTCGACGTGACGGGGGAGTTGAAGAGCCTTGGCGCGCAGCCCTGCCGGTCGGTCGAGGAGATGCTGCGCGCGCTGGCGAAGACCCTCTAACCGGTCTTGCCGAGGAAGCGGCGCAGCACGATGGGCACGAGCAGCGCCAGGGCGATGTAGCGCACCACGTGGTGCACGCCGACGAAGGCGGGATCGAGCCCCAGCGCCAGCGCCAGGATCACCATCACCTCAAGCCCGCCCGGCGCATAGGAAAGCCAGAGCAGAGCGAGCGGCAAGCCGAGCAGCTCCGCGCCCGCCCAGGCGAAGAGCGCCGACAGCGCCAGGGCGACGCAGACGGTCAGCAGTCCCGCTCTCACATCGCCCAGGATCTGCCGCAGCGTCATGCCCTCGACCTTCGAGCCCACGAAGCCGCCGGTGACGACGAAGCCGACCACCAGCACCGCATAGGGCATGCTGGCCTCGCTGAGCCCGGTTCCGTGCAGCGTAAGGCTGGCCAGCAGGCTGCCGAGCAGGGCGCCGGCTGGCAGCTTCAACAGCCGCGCCACCAGCGCCACCAGGGCCGTCACGCCGAGGCTCCAGGTCAGGTCCCAGAGCGGCGCCTCGTTCTCGCCGAAGGGGGCGACGTTGGGCGCCGCCGTCTCGCCCGGCAGAAGGGAGACGAGGCTGGGCAGCAAGGCGGTCAGCACCACGAGGCGGGAGACCTGCGCCACGGCGATGCGGCCCAGCTTCGCCTCGCTCTCCGCCGCCACGGCCATCAGGTAGGAAAAGGCGCCCGGGATGGACGAGAAGGCGGCGGTCGCCGTGTCCCAGCCGAAGCCGCGCTTGAAGATCACCGTGAGCAGCACCGAGGTGCCGCCGACGCAGGCCAGCAGCAGCACGAGGCTGAAGGGCCAGAGCAGGATCTTGTCGATGGTCTCCGGGCTGATCCCGGCCCCCATCGAATAGCCGATCACCACGAAGGTCGTATCGCGCAATCGGTTATCGAGCTGCACCTTGACGCCGCCGAGGGCAACCAGCGCGACCATGATCATGCCGCCCGAAAGCCAGGGAGCCGGAATGCCCGCCAGGAAGGCGAGCGTGCCCCCGGCGGCGGCGAAGGCGACGCAGTTCAAGCTTGTCGGCATACGGTTCAGAGCGGCGCGGATCACCAGGGTGCTTTCTTTCGGGGGCAGTCTTTCGGGGGCAGTCTTTAGGAAGCCTCTGCGCGAGAACGCCATGCTAGCGGCTTGCGCTCTCTTTGGCGATTGCCCGCCGCCTACTTTTCGGCTTTGCTGCTGGTCATGCGGAGCAGCAAGTCCATCAGGATCGTCGAATGCCACGCCGAGGGGGAGGTCGGAGACGTCATCGTCGGCGGTGTCCGCCCGCCGCCCGGCGATACGATTTGGGAGCAGTCCCGCTGGATCGCCAATGACGGCACTCTTCGTAACTTCGTGCTCAACGAACCCCGCGGCGGGGTCTTCCGCCACGTGAACCTGCTGGTGCCGCCCAAGCAGCCCGGGGCCGATGCGGCCTTCATCATCATGGAGCCGGCCGACACTCCGCCCATGTCGGGTTCCAATTCGATCTGCGTCGCGACCGTGCTTCTGGAGACCGGGATCCTCGAGATGACGGAGCCGGAAACGCGGCTCCTGCTGGAAGCACCGGGCGGCCTCGTTGAGGCGAGGGCACGCTGCCGCGACGGCCGGGTCGAGGAGATGAGGGTCACCAACCTGCCCTCCTTCGCCCAGAAGCTGGATGCCACGCTGGAGGTCGAGGGGCTGGGCAGCCTCACGGTCGATACCGCGTTCGGCGGTGACTCCTTCGTGGTCGTGGACGCCGGGGCCCTGGGCCTGAGCTTGGAGCCCGAGGACGCCCGCGACCTGGCGGCGCTGGGCGCGCGGATCACCCAGGCGGCCAACCAGCAGCTTGGCTTTTCCCATCCGACGCTGGAGGAGTGGCGTCACATCTCCTTCTGCCTTTTCGCCGGTCCTCTCGAAAAGACCGGCGAGGGACTCGAATCACGCGGGGCCGTGGCGATCCGGCCCGGCAAGATCGACCGCTCGCCGACCGGCACGGGCTGTTCGGCCCGCATGGCGCTGCTTCATGCGCGCGGGCTCTTGAAACGGGGACAGAGCTTCACCGGGATTTCCATCATCGGCTCGCGCTTCAACTGCCGGATCGAAGAAGAAGTGGACCTCGCCGGGACGCCCGCCATCCGCCCCTCGATCGGCGGGCGGGCCTATATCTCCGGCCTGCGGACTCTTCTGCTGGACCCGGAGGACCCCTGGCCCGGCGGCTACCGCGTCAACGACACCTGGCCCTCCGACCTCTAGGTCCGCGCTACCTGACCCGGCGACCTGAGATGTCGCGCCAGGCGGCGGGCGGTCCCCAGGGGCCGCCGCTCCGCACCCCGATCGCCGCGCGGGTGGCGATGGAGTCCTCGGCGGCGATGAGACGCTCGCCCTCGTAGAGATAAACCTCCAGGCGCCCGTGATCGTCCAGCAGGGTGATGCGGCAGTCGATGGCGTCCACCGCGAAGCGGTAACTGTGGGCCAGTAGATTGCGGCGCCGGACCTGCTCGCGCGCGGAACCGTCGATGACATCGCAGATCATCACGAACTTGACGGCGGGCGAGCCTTCGAGGATCAGCAGGAAGGGTGCCTCCTCTCCGCTGGCGCGCGCTGTGCCGGGAAGCGCCAGAGCGAGCAGGAGCCCGAACACCGCCAAGAACCGCGCCCTGCGCCTCTCGATCATGCGACCACCTCACGATTGTTTCTTCCAAGTAAGTTGGCGTTCCGCGTGCAAAGCTCAAGCGAAGCCTTGCGCCAGCGGCCAGGGCTCTTACCTTACGGATTGAAGGTTATCGTCCGTGCAAGAGGGAAGACCGCTTATGAAACCGCTGATCAGCCTCGCCGGCCTTGTGATGCTTGCCGCCTGCACCTCGCAGAGTGGCGGTCAGCCAGCGGCGAATCCGCTGGAAGGCAGCGAATGGCGGTTGATCAACCTTTCAGGGGAGGCGGTCGCTGAGGACCAGCGGGCCACGCTCGCCTTTTCCTCCAATACTTCGGTCAGCGGCAGCGGCGGCTGCAACAACTTCGTCGGCGGCGTCGCCGTGGGCGAAGAGAGGATCACCTTCGGTAATCTGGCCTCCACCCGTAAAGCCTGTATCGGTCCGGCCATGGAACTGGAGGAGGGCTATTTGGCGGTCCTTTCCCGTGCCGCGCGCTATGACGTCGAGGAGGGCGCGCTGGTTCTTTACGCAGCCGATGGGACCCTTCTGGCCCGCTACCGGCCGATTACCCAATAGTTTACGCCTTACAGATCAAGGCGACGCGAACGCTTAGAAAACGAGGAGGCGACGGCAGGTCACCATGCAATATCTCCACACCATGATCCGGGTTTCCGATATCGATGAATCGCTGGACTTCTTCTGCAACAAGCTGGGGCTTGAGGAAGTGCGGCGCTACGACAACGACAAGGGCCGCTTCACGCTGATCTTCCTCGCAGCGCCCGAGGATGTCGAAAAGGTGAAGAAGGAAGAGGCCCCGGCCATCGAGCTGACCTACAACTGGGACCCCGAGGAGTATTCGGGCGGCCGGAACTTCGGGCACCTGGCCTACCGCGTGGAGAATATCTACGAGACCTGCCAGCGCCTGATGGATTCGGGCGTCACCATCAACCGGCCGCCGCGCGACGGGCGCATGGCCTTCGTGCGCTCGCCTGACAACATCTCCATCGAGCTGCTGCAGCGTGGCGACAGCCTGCCCCAGCAGGAGCCCTGGGCCTCCATGCCCAACACCGGCGAGTGGTAGGGGAGCCGCGGAGGGGCTTACAAGGTGTTTCCGGACTTGCCGCCGGACCCCTCTTCGCCTTCCCAGATATCCTCCTTGACCTGTTGGCGGCGCTGGTAGAGCAAGGCGGCGCCCGCTCCAAGCAAGAGGCCGAGTCCGCCTGATTTCACAATGGCGAGACCGGCCAGGGAATGGACGACGATACCGCCGCAGGCGCTGACGGCGGCGCCCATGATCAAGGCAAAGGGATTGCGCTTAAGGCTCATGCTGCTCTTCTCTCAACCCACGTGCTGCGTTTGATTGCCCTTGTTTCAAGGGAGAATAGCCAGAAGCTCCTAAAGAAGCCTTTACGCCCGGCAATATTGCTCTGAACGCCGGCTTGCCTTAGCTTTCGGAAACCTCGACCGGGTAACTGAATAGGGGGCAAGCGCGGCGCGATGGTAAAAAAGCTACTGGAAAACAATAAGATATGGTCGTCCCGCGTTTCCGAACGGGACCCGACGTTCTTTGAGCGTTTGAGCCATCAGCAGCACCCGGAATACCTCTGGATCGGCTGTTCCGACAGCCGCGTTCCAGCCAACGAGATTGTCGGGCTCGACCCCGGCGAGGTCTTCGTTCATCGCAACATCGCCAACCTCGTCCATACGGTCGATCTGAACTGCTCGGCGGTGCTGCACTTCGCGATCAACGAGCTGAACATCTCGAAGGTCGTGCTGTGCGGCCACTATGGCTGCTCAGGCGTGCGCGCCGCCATGACCCACTCGGCGACCGGTATATCGGAGCACTGGCTGGGCCCGCTTCAGGACACAATCGCCGATCACCACGAAGAGCTCGACGGCATTGAGAGCGAACAGGCGCGCCTCGACCGGCTTTGCGAACTGAACGTGCAACGGCAGGTCCACAACCTCGCCCATTCGCCCATCGTTCTGAAGGCCTGGGAATCGGGTAAGAATGTCGTGATTCATGGGCTGATCTATGGGCTGCGCGACGGTCTCTTGCGGAACCTTGAGATCGCCGTGGACAGACCTTCTTAGAGTCTAGAGGCGTCGGAGCACGCCCGGTGCTTCCCCAAAGCGGCTCTTGAAAGCGCGGGAGAAGGCGCTGCGATCCTGAAACCCGCAGGCCAAGGCCACCTCCGGAATCGGCAGATCGGTCTGAAGCAAGAGGCGGCGCGCCGCGTTCAGCCGCGCCCACTGATAGAAGCGGCTGGGAGAGGAGCCTAGGACCCGCGTGAAGTCCCGGTGCAGGGCCCGTTCGCTCAATCCCACGCGCTGCGCGATCTCCTTGATCGCCAGGACTTCCTCAAGGTGGCCCTCCATCAGATCGACGGCGGCGGCGATCTTCGGCTCCGCCCACTTGAGCCGCCCGAGCGAGATTGCGCGCTGGGCGTCGCGCGGGGAGGACTCCTGCTCGTAGATCAGGGTCGAGGCGACCTCCAGCGCCAAGCCGAATCCCTGCTGACGGCGCAGCAGGCTGATGGCGAAGTCGAGGGTCGGGATGGCCCCGCCCGTGGTCGCCCGGTCACGGTCCACGACATAGCGGTCCTCGACCAGTTCCACGGCCGGAAAGCGCGCCCTCAGACTTTCGTAGTCCTCCCAATGAAAGGTCGCGCGGTAGCCTTCGAGCAGACCAGCGCGCGCCAGGATGTAGGCGCCGGACTCCAGCCCGGCCATGAGGCTGCCCTCAGCGGCGAGACGGCGAAGTTGGCGCAGCGGCTCCGGCCTGCAGAAATCCTCGGCCTGGAAGGAGGAGACCAGGAAGAGAAACGGTGGGGCCTTTAGTTCCGAAAGGCCCGCGCCCACGGCGATCTCCAGGCCGCTGCTGCTGGTCACCGGCCCGCCGTCTTCAGACACCAGGAGAAGCTCGTAGAGCCTGCGGCCCGCCAGCCGGCCCGCCGCGCGCAAGGGCTCCATGATCGAGGCCAGAGTCAGGTTCGAAAAGCCCGGCGCCAGCAGGATGGCCGCCTGTACGCTGCCCTCGCGCGGCAGCGCCTGATGGAAATGGGTTAGCCGATTCCGCAACATCATCGTCCATTATTGCAATATCAAGCGGCGCCAATCCAGTTAATGCTTCGCTTAGAGCGCGTTATCAACAGGGAGGCGATGCCCCATGAACCAAGAGGTTTTCATCACCTGCGCCGTGACCGGCGCGGGCGACACCACCGGCAAGAGCGACAAGGTCCCGGTCACGCCCAAGGAGATCGCCGCCGCGGCGATCGAGGCGGCCCAGGCGGGCGCGGCTGTCGCCCATATCCATGTGCGCGATCCCGAGACCGGCAAGGGCAGCCGCGATCCCAAGCTGTTCAAGGAGGTGGTGGACCGGGTGCGCGACAGCGACACCGACGTGGTCGTGAACCTGACTTCCGGCATGGGCGGCGATCTGGTCTTCGGCAAGGGTGAGAAGCCCCTGCCGCTGGACGAGGCGGGAACCGACATCGCGGGCCCGCTGGAGCGTCTGGCCCATGTCGAGCAATGCCTGCCGGAGATCTGCACGCTGGACTGCGGCTCCATGAACTTCGCGGCGGGCGGCGACTACGTCATGTGCAACACCCCGGCCCAGCTCATGACCATGGCCAAACGGGTCCAGGAACTGGGCGTGCGGCCCGAACTGGAGGTCTTCGATTTCGGCCACATGGTCATGGTCGAGGACATGATCAAAGAGGGCGTGCTCGACGATCCCGTCCTGATCCAGCTCTGCATGGGCATCCCCTATGGCGCGCCGGACGATCCCAACACCCTGATGGCGCTGGTGAACCGCGTGCCCAAGGGCGCGGTCTTCTCCGGTTTTTCCATCGGGCGCAGCCAGCTTCCCTACGTCGGGCTGATGGCGGCGGCGGGCGGCAACGTGCGCGTCGGACTGGAGGACAACATCTACCTGGAGCGCGGCGTGTTGGCCACCAACGGTCAACTGGTGGAGCGTGCGCGGACCATCCTGGAGGCCATGAACGTCAAGCTGCTGAGCCCCGAAGAGGTGCGCGCCAAGCTGAAACTGAAGAAACAGGGCTAAGGGGAGAGGAAAGCCATGACCAAGCCCATGAAGGCCGCCCTTGTCGGCGGCGGGGTCATCGGCGGCGGCTGGGCCGCGCGTTTCCTGCTGAGCGGCCATGACGTGGCGCTCTTCGACCCGGACCCCGAGGCCGAGCGGAAGATCTCGGAGATCCTGACCAACGCCCGCCGCGCGCTGGACCGCCTCTTTCCCGAAGGGCGTCCCGAAGAGGGCACGCTCACGCTTACCAAGTCGCTGGGCGCGGCGGCTGAAGGCGCGGGCTTCGTGCAGGAATCGGTGCCCGAGCGGCTGGACATGAAGCAGAAGGTCTACGCCGAACTTGAGGAGAGCCTGGCGGCGGACGTGCCCATCGCCTCCTCCACCTCCGGCATCAAGCCCAGCGACCTTCAGGCGGAGATGAAAACGCCCGAGCGTCTTCTGGTCGGTCATCCCTTCAACCCGGTTTATCTGCTGCCGCTGGTCGAGCTGGTGGGTGGGGAGAAGACGGCGGCGGCGGCCATTGAGCGCGCGGCCGCTCTCTACGCCTCCCTCGGCATGAAGCCGCTGGTGGTCAGGAAGGAGATCGAGGCCTTCATCGCCGACCGCCTGATGGAGGCGCTCTGGCGCGAGGCGCTCTGGCTGGTCAAGGACGGCGTCGCCACCACCGAGGAGGTGGATGACGCGATCCGCTACGGCTGCGGTCTGCGCTGGGCGCAGATGGGCACCTTCCAGGTCTTCAACATCGCGGGCGGCGAGGCCGGGATGCGCCACTTCATGGCCCAGTTCGGTCCCTGCCTGAAGTGGCCCTGGACGAAGCTGATGGACGTCCCGGAGATGACCGATGAGCTGGTCGAGACCATCGCCACGCAGAGCGAGGCGCAGGCCGGGGGCAAGTCCTTCCGGGAGCTGGAGCAGATCCGGGACAACAACCTCGTCGACATCATGAAGGCGCTGGAGGCCAACGACTGGGGCGCTGGCGCGCTGGTCAAGGCCTACCGGTCCGCCGGAAAGGAATAGGAGCGATGGATTTCGGGCTCAGCGAAGAACAGCAGATGGTGGTCGATACCGTCCGCGGCTTCTGCGAAAAGGAACTCTATCCCCGCGAGGCGGAGGTCGAGCGGCTGGGCGCCTGCCCGCGCGAGCTGGGCGAGGAGATCAAGCGCAAGGTCCAGGAGATCGGCTTTTACGCGCCCAACATCCCCGAGGAACACGGCGGCGGCGGGCTCGACCACCTGACCTTCGCGCTTCTGGAGCGCGAGCTGGGGCGCACCTCCATGGCGCTCTCGGTCTGGTGGGGCCGCCCCTCCAACATCCTTTGCGCCTGCGAGGGCGATCAAGTCGAGCGCTACCTGCTGCCCGCCGTGCGGGGCGAGAAGATGGACGCGCTGGCCATGACCGAACCGGCGGCCGGATCGGACGTTCGGGGCATGAAGTGTTTCGCCAAGGCCGATGGCGATGACTTCGTCGTCAACGGCACCAAGCACTTCATCAGTCATGCGGATTTGGCGGACTTCGTGATCGTCTTCCTGGCGACCGGCGAGGAAGAGACGGCGCGCGGTCCAAAGAAGAAGATCACCTGCTTCCTGGTGGACCGGGACACGCCGGGTTTCGAGATCAGGCCGGGCTACAACTCCGTCTCCCACAGGGGCTACCACAACTCGATCCTGAACTTCGACGACTGCCGTCTCTCCAAGGATCAGATCCTGGGGGAGCTGCACGGCGGCTTCGAGGTCATGAACACCTGGCTCTTCGCCACGCGCATCACGGTCGCGGCCATGTGCGTCGGGCGGGCCCGGCGCTGCTTCGATCTGGCGGTCGACTGGGCCGCCGAGCGCAAGCAGTTCGGCCAGCCGATCGGGAAGTTCCAGGGCGTGTCCTTCAAGCTCGCCGACATGGCGACGGAGATCGACGCGGCGGACTGGCTGATGCTCTCGGCCGCCTGGCGTCTCGATCAGGGCCTGGAGGCCGATCGGCAGATCGCCCAGGCGAAGCTCTACGCCAGCGAGATGCTGGCCCGCGTGACCGATGAGACGTTGCAGATCTACGGTGGCATGGGCCTCATGGACGAGCTGCCCATCGAGCGCTTCTGGCGCGACGCGCGGGTCGAGCGCATCTGGGACGGTACCAGCGAAATCCAACGCCACATCATCGGTCGCGACCTGCTGCGTCCGCGCGGCGCCTGAGGGACGGGGGAAGGCCATGGAGGGCTCCCCGCCCGATCTCGACCGGCTTCTAAGACCCCGTTCCCTTGCGGTCATCGGCGGCAACGAGGCGGCCGAGGTGATTCGCCAAAGCCGCCGCATGGGCTATGGCGGCCAGCTCTACGCCGTCAATCCGCTGCGCGCGGAGATCGAGGGCCTGGCCTGTTACCGTTCCGTGGAGGACCTGCCCGAGGCGCCGGACGCGGCTTTCGTCGCCGTCAACCGCCACCGCACGGTCGAGGTGGTCGCCGCCCTGAAGGCGCGCGGTGCCGGGGGCGCGGTCTGCTACGCTTCCGGCTTCATGGAGAGCGGCGGAGCGGGCGAGGGGCTCAACCGCGACCTGCTGGCGGCGGCGGGCGACATGCCGATCCTCGGGCCCAACTGCTATGGCCTGGTGAACTACATGGAGGGGGCGGCGCTCTGGCCCGACCAGCACGGCGGCAAGCCGGTGGAGCGCGGCGTCGCCATCCTCTCCCAGTCCGGCAACATGGGGATCAACTTCACCATGAACCGCCGGGGCCTGCCGCTCGCCTTCGTGGCCGCGCTCGGGAATCAGGCGCAGATCGGCCTTTCCGCCATGACCGCGGCACTGGCGGCGGACCCGCGCATCACGGCGATCGGCCTGCACATCGAAGGCATCGGCAACCCTGAGCGTTTTGCCAGGGCCGTGGCGGCGGCGCGCAAACGCGGCGTGCCGGTGGTGGCGCTCAAGACCGGGCGCAGCGAAGCGGGTTCCCGGCTCGCCTTCAGCCACACGGCCTCTTTGGCCGGCGGGGCGGCGGCCATGGACGCCTTCCTGACGCGCCTGGGCGTCCCTCAACTGCCGACGATCCCGGCCTTTCTGGAATGCTTGAAGCTGCTGCATCTGCACGGCCCGCTTCCGGGCCGGGCGCTTTCCGCGCTCAGTTGTTCGGGCGGTGAGGCCTCCCTCATGGCCGATAGCCTGGAGGGGCGGCGCCTGACCTACCCGCCGCTCGCAGAGCCGCAGCGCGAACGCCTGGGCGCGGAGCTGGGCGAACTGGTGGCGCTCGGCAACCCGCTGGACTACCACACCTTCATCTGGGACGACGTTCCGAGGATGACCGCCACCTTCCGGGCCATGATGTCCGGCGGCTTCGATCTGAACCTGCTGGTCCTGGACTATCCGAGAGAGGATCGCTGCGATTCTTCCGCCTGGCGGCGGACCCGGCTGGCCTTCAGCACCGCAGCGCGGGAGGAGACCGCACGCGCGGCGGTGGTGGCGAGCCTGCCGGAATGCCTGCCGGAGGCCGAGATCGAGGCGCTGGCGGAGGAGGGCGTGGCCGGTCTTCTCGGCATCTCCGAGGCGCTGCTGGCCGCCGAAGCCGCCGCTGACATCGCCGATGCTTGGCGGCGGCCCGCGCCGGAGATTGGCGCCCCTGTTACCCTGCGGCCCGGAAGCGCCCGCGCCCTGGACGAGTGGGAGGCCAAACGTCTTCTCGGCCTTCACGGCCTGCCGCTTCCCGAAGGCGGGTTGGCGGCGACGCCCGGTGAGGCCGTGGCCATCGCCGAAGGCCTGGGCTACCCCGTCGTGGTCAAGGCGACCGGTCCGGACCTTGCGCACAAGAGCGAACAGGGCGCGGTGCGCCTGGGCCTCGCCAACGCGGATCAGGTTGCCGAGGCCGCCGAGGCGCTGGCGCCGCTGGGCCGGGCGCTCCTGGTCGAGCGCATGGTCACCGACGGGCTCTGCGAGGTGATCGCGGGCGTTCAGCGGGACGAGGTGCTGGGGCTCTGCCTTCTGGTTGGTTCCGGGGGCGTCCTGGTCGAACTGCTGGCCGACAGCCAGCTTCTGATGATGCCCGCGAGCCGCGAGGACATGGCGCAGGCCCTGGATAGCTTGAAGCTGGCGCCGCTCTTGAAAGGCTTCCGGGGCAAGCCGCCCGCCGACCGGGAGGCGCTGCTGGACGCTCTAGAGAGCCTCCAGCGTTTCGCCCTGTCCGAGGCGGAGAGCTTGCTGGAACTGGACATCAATCCCATCATCCTGCGCCCGGAGGGAAAGGGCGTGGTGGCGGTGGACGCGCTGGTGAGGCGCATCGTCTGATCATAGGGAAGGAGGCTTGCGACATGAGCCGTGACGACATCGAGGTTGAGCGCCGGGGCGGCGTTCTGGAAGTGACGATGAAGCGGGCCAAGGCCAACGCCATCGACCTGGCGACCAGTCAGGCCTTGGGCGAGGTCTGGTCCGAGTTCCGCGACGATCCGGAGCTGCGGGTCGGAATCCTGACCAGCGGACTCGACCGCTTCTTCTCCGCGGGCTGGGACCTGAAGGAGGCCGCCGAGGGTGTGCGGCCCGACGCGGACTACGGCGTCGGCGGCTTCGGCGGGCTGCAGGAATTGCCGGGCGCGAACAAGCCGGTCATCGCCGCGGTGGGCGGCATGGCTGTGGGCGGCGGCTTCGAGATGGCGCTCTGCTGCGACCTGATCCTGGCCTCCGACCAGGCGCGCTTCTGCCTGCCGGAGATCAAGGCCGGCGTGCTCGCTGACGCCGCGACGGTCAAGCTGCCGCGCAGGTTGCCCTATCACATAGCCATGGACCTGCTCTTCACCGGACGCTGGATGGAGGCGGAGGAGGCGCATCGCTGGGGCCTGGTGAACGAGGTTCTGCCGCCCGATCAGTTGCTGCCCCGCGCCCGCGAACTGGCGAGCCTGCTCGCGGATGGCCCGCCGCTGGTTTTCGCCGCGATCAAGGAGGTCTTGCGTGAGACCGAGGGTCTAAGGTTCCATGAGGCGCTTGAGCTGATCACCTCGCGCCGCCTGGAGACCGTCGACAGGCTCTATTCCAGCGAGGATCAGTTGGAGGGCGCGCGCGCCTTCGCGGAGAACCGCGATCCCGTCTGGAAAGGGAAGTAATGAAAGCCGTCTGGTACGAAAAGCAAGGACCCGCAAAGGAGGTTTTGACCTTCGGAGATATGGAGACGCCGAGCCCCAAGGAGGGCGAGGTGCTGGTGCGACTCAGGGCTTCGGGCGTCAATCCCTCGGACGTGAAGCTGCGTTCGGGCGCACGCCCCGGCGGCATGCCCTTTCCCCGCATCATCCCGCAGAGCGACGGCGCGGGCGAGATCGAAGCCGTGGGCGAAGGTGTGGACAAGGCGCGGGTCGGCCAGAAGGTATGGATCTGGAACGGTCAGTGGCAGCGGCCCTTCGGCACCTGCGCGGAATACATCGCGCTGCCCGCCGCCCAGGCCGTGGCGCTGCCCCAGGGCGTCGGCTTTGAGGAGGCCGCCTGTTTTGGGATTCCGGCACTGACGGCGGCCCATGCCGTTACCTGCGACGAGCCGACCCAGGGCGGACTGGAAGGCAAGCGGGTGCTGGTCGCCGGCGGCGCCGGGACCGTCGGGCGCTACGCCATCCAGATGGCCAAGCTATCGGGCGCGGAGGTCTTCACGACCATCTCAGGCCCGCAGAAGGCGGCCTACGCCGAGCATGCCGGGGCCGATCACTGCATCAATTACCGGGAAGAGGACGTGGCCGCGGTCGTCCTGGACAAGACCGGCGGCAAGGGCGTCGACCGCATCATCGAGGTGGAGTTCGGCCAGAACCTGGAGGCCAACCTGAAGGCCATCGCGCCGGGCGGCGTCATCGCCGCCTACGGGTCGGCCCAGAACCTGGAGCCGGTCTTTCCCTTCAACCAGTTCCTGTTCAAGAACCTGACGCTGCACACCCTGATCGTCTATCTGCTGGACGAACGCCAGCGGACGGCGGCCATCGAAAAGCTGCATCATTGGCTGGCGCTGGGCGAGTTGAAGCACTCCATCGCCGCCAGCTTTCCCTTGAAGGATGCCGCGGCCGCTCACGAACTGGTCGAGAGCGCGGAGAAGATGGGCAGCGTAATCGTGTCGCCCTAGGGCTGCCCGTCTTTCCCGGTCTGCCGGAAGATCAGAAGCCCACCAGCGCGCAGGCCATCTGCGGGCCGCCGTGGAGGCGATAGGGGCCGCCCTCCTCGGTCTCGACATAGACGCGCCGCTCCGCCGGGTTGATCGGCGCGCCGGTCACGGCGAAGAAGTTGGTGACGGAAACCGCCGTCACGCCGTTGATCTCGCGCATCAGCCCGCCGTTGCTATAGCAGGAGACGCTGCAGCTTTCCCCGCGGCATTCGATGGTCGAGCTGGGAATGAAGGACTGGCGTACCGGGTCTTCCGCCGTCTCGGAGGTCTGCATTCCGCGGGTCCAGCAGGAAACCGTCGAACCGCCCAGCACCACCACGGCATCCCCATCGGCTTCGCGGATGCCCGCGATCACCGTGGTTTCTTCGTTGTTCTTGGATTTGATCTTAGTGAGGGAGAAAGATGCCGCTGGCGAGACTTCCCCGAAGACCGCGGTGCCGACATTGCACTGCGCGGAGCAGTCGCCGGAAGCGCCGCACTTCTGCGTCACGCCCTCAGCCGCCTTGGCCCCGGACGGAAGGCCGCCTGCCGTAAGGCCGAGCGCCACGGCCGCGAATAGCATGAAACCGACAAAGCGCATTGAGATTCTCCCCTGCAAAGTCTGCAAACTTGTCACTTTGAAGGAATAACACAGCGCATCTGCGACACCAAAGGAAAGCCTGACTGCGCAGCAGGCGTCTCCAAGGAGAGTCGCCCTCAGAGCCTTTCCCATCGCTCTTTGCTCTGGAGCCGGGCCTTGCCGCCTGAGGTTTGATCTCCATCAAGGAACGAGCCGCCATGGTTTCGTAGGGTCCCTCCCTGACAAAGGGATTAGGGAGAGAACAAATGTTCGACCAGCTCAAGCCGGCCTTCGCGGTCGGAGCCATGATCCTGTTCCTCGCGGCCCCAACGGCGGCCCAGCAAGGGATGATGCAGCAGGGTGAGGGTCACATGCCCCCGACGGGGCAAATGCCGATGATGCAGGATGGTCCGCGTAACGACGGGAAGTATCACGATGGCCAGCATCACGATGGCACCTGGTACGGACACCACCATGGCGACCATTCCTATGGCGCAGGCGCTCACATGCAAATGATGGATCCCGGCATGATGCACCAGGGGATGATGATGCACCCCGGCACCATGATGCAGCCCGGCATGATGGCCCCGCGTTTGGGATGGCCTTTGGCCGTGCCGAGGGCGCTCACGCTTGAAGAGGTGCAAGAGGCCTTGGAGCGTCTTCTCAGGCAGACCAACAACCCCAACATCAAGCTCGGGCTCGTCGAGCAGGCTGACGACGAGAGCTTCCGCGCGACCGTGGTGACGCAGGAAGGCTCGCTGGTGCAGACGCTGTCCATCGACCGCTTCTCAGGCGAGATGCGGCAAGGCGGCTGAGGGTTCGCCGTTTTGGGGCCGGAGGCTCATCACGGCTCATCCTTGACCCCGTCATAGGCCGGCAGGCTTGGCGGCGCGGCGCTGCTGCGTGGGCTTAAAGGGGTGGAATTTCAAAAAATCGTGAGTTCAAAAACGCTTAGCCGTCACCATGTGGCAGGGTGACGGCCAAGAAAGCCACGGCTCTCTTTTTAAAAGGCTTTTTGCCGACGTTCGAAAGGAGTGGTAACCGCATGGAAGCCGTCCGAACCAAAAAGGAAGCCTATCAGGAAAAGATGAAAGCACGTCTGGATGAACTCCAGGCCGATGTGGAGAAGCTTCGAGCGGAGGCCGAAGCGAGCCGCGCCGATGCACGCGTCAAGGTCCTTGAGCAGATGCAAAGGCTTCAGGACAAACAGGACGAAGCATCGAATTACCTGGAGAAGATGAGCAAGGCCGGCGACGACGCCTGGACCCATCTTCGCGATGGCTTCGAATCCGCATGGCAAGAGGTTTCCAAGGGTGTTGGAGAGGCGCGCAAGCGTCTTTCTTCCTAGCCCCTGAGGCACCGTCCGCCGGTGCCGTTCCCCCTCTGGCAGATAAGCGAATCTTCAACCTCGAAAGGAGGAACTTCATGAATCGCAAGTCCCTCAGCAGAAAGACAATGGCCGCCGTCAGCGCCGCTTTCCTCGCGGCTGCGCCCTTGAGTGGCGCCCTGGCTGCCTCCCAGTCCAGCGCTGAAGACCAAGAGAGCTACAGCATGTCGATGAAGGCCGAACTCGCCGAAGTCCGCGAGCGGGTGGCCGCCGTCGAAGGCGATAGCGCGCTTCAGCAGGCCTGGGACGAGGTCGCAGGCGACTGGGGCCGTCTCCAGCTGGCGACCCAAGACGAATGGGAAGACGCCAAGGGCGAGTTCGTGGAGAGCTGGGAGTATCTGAAGACCCAGCTTGAGGAAGCGGAAATGTAATCGAGCCAATCTGGTTCAAACTAAACAAGGAAAAGGGAGCGCTTTTGCGCTCCCTTTTCTTGTGTGTTCCCAACCCGGACAGTCTCTCGCCAGACCGGGTCGTTCCCGAAGTCGCTCATCAGGGTCGGGCGGCAGCGACCCGCGACGCCGTTGAAGAGCTCCTCTGTCGGCCAGACCTAGGTGCGTTCGCGCGCCCGGCAGGTGAAGCCCTGTTCGCGATCTCCAAGCGCCTATCGAGCAGGCGCCGCCTGCATAAACGCCTCTTTCGTCCCGGATCGGCGCCAGACCTGTCGAGCGATCCCTATCGACGAGCGTGCCTTCTGCCGACAGAACGGTCGCGCCCCTGCCGAGCAGCAACCAGCGCCCGAAGGCATTGCCCGCGCTAGCTGCCGGGTCTTACGCGTTCCACTGCGAAGGTGCCGGCGAAGCGATGCGATCCCGGTCCGGCTGAAAAACTGATGTTTCCATAGGCGAACCCGCCTTCTTCGCTCGCGCCGCTTGGCGTGTAGAAAGAGCCGTCGATCCGGCCCTCGACCTCGACGGTCTCGCCAGCGATCACCAGATCGCCGGAGATGCGAGCGTCGAAGTCATGGCCGGAGAGGGGATTGGCCCCGATGCCGAGCCGCCCGGCTACGGGCCGCGCGCTTTCAAGCCTGATATCGGTGACCAATCCGACAACGCCGAGCGCAAGGCCGACGTTGCCGAAGGAAAGCGATACTCGCGCGGCTCCGGCCTCGGTGAAGTCTTCGCCGTCTTGATAGTAGGCGAGAACTGCGGTCCCTTCGTAGTCCGCATCGATCAGAGAGAGGTTTTCTTCAAGACGGGTTCTGGAGCCAGGGAATATCCGGTCCTCAAGAGCATCATAGGCCGCCCGGAGCTCAGCAAAGGTCGGGCTTGCCGCCGGGTCGCCGCCGCCGCCACACGCGGCAAGGGCAAGGGAAAGAATGCCCGCCAAGACCGCAAACCTCATGGATCATCTCCTTTGACTGCCTGTCCCGTCGTTCCAGCGGGGGCACGCGCGATTCGCGCGCCACTCGCTCTTCCATGTCGCGATGCTTGCATCCCATTCCTGGAGAAAAGGTAAAGAGGCGGGAGGCTCGGAGAATCGATGGTTTTCGCGATGAAGTGGCCGGCCGCAAACGGCGGCGACCGGCCACGCAAGAGAAGATCTAGGATCTGTGCCTTCTACGCCTCACTGACACTTCCAAGTTCGGAGGTGCAGTGTGCGCAGCGCGTCGCCTTAATGGGAATGCTGCTCAGGCAGTGGGGGCATTCCTTGGTGGTGGGCTCGGCAGGCGGCGCCTCTTCTTCGCGCTTCAGCTTGTTGATGCCCTTGATGAGCAGGAAGACGGCGAAGGCGACGATCAGGAAGCTGATGACTTGATTGAAGAAGACGCCGATGTTGATGGTCGCGGCGCCCGCCTCCTGCGCTTCGGCCAAGGACTCGTAGTCGCCGCCCGACAGCGTGATGAAGATGTTGGAAAAATCGACGCCACCTAGAAGCAGGCCGATCGGCGGCATGATGACGTCGGCGACCAGCGATTTCACTATCGAGCCGAAGGCTGCGCCGATAATGATGCCGACGGCCATGTCGACGACGTTGCCGCGCATTGCGAACTCTTTGAATTCTTTGAACATCTTGCCCTCTCCTTGAAGCCTCTTTGCTAATTAGGCAATCGGTTCAAGGAGATGGCAAGAGAAATGGCGTTCGCTGCAATCGATCAACGATCTTTGACCCGACACGAGCCACAAGCGGGCATCGTGATCCCGCGTGCGGGCGCCGCAGAGCCCACAGGGTGCGCGGAGGCTGGAGATCTGCGCGAGGGCGCTTCGGGACCAACGCGACGCTGTTAGAAGTACCCCTCGCGCTTCTGCTCTTCGAGCGATCCCTCGTCGCTGACGCGCCCGTTGCGTTCGGAGGTCCTTGCGAAAAGAGTCTCCTGGACAACGGAGGGCAGGTCGCTGGCGGTGGAACGGGAGGCCGCGGTGACAGGCCAGCAGCCAAGGGACCGGAAGCGAACGAGTTCAAGTATTGAGGGGCCGAATCCGAGCCGCTTGGCGCGGATGGGGTCATCGATCGCGATCAGTTTGCCTTGCGCCTCCACCACGGGCCGTTCGGCGGCGAAATAAAGCGGGCAGAGTTCCAGCCGCTCGCGCGCGATGTAGGTCCAGAGGTCCCGCTCGGTCCAGTTCGAAAGGGGGAAGACCCGCAGCGTCTGGCCCGGGGTTCGGCGCCAGTTGTAGAGGGACCAGAGCTCAGGACGCTGCTGCTTGGGGTCCCATCCGTGGGAGCGGCTCCGCACCGAGACCACGCGCTCCTTGGCGCGTGTCGCCTCTTCGTCGCGCCGCGCGCCGCCGAAGATCACGTCGTAGCGGCCGGCGTCTAGAGCCTGCTTGAGCGCCTCGGTGCGCATGATGGTGGTGTAGCGTGTACCATGCTCGACTGGATTGAGCCCCAGGCGCCGTCCTTCGTCGTTGCTGTGGACCAGAAGCTCAAAGCCGTTCCTGGCCGCGAATTCAGAGCGAAACTCCAAGACCTCGCGGAACTCCCAAGTTGAATCGACATGGAGCAGGGGCAGGGGCGGAGGCGCCGGGAAGAAGGCCTTCCTCGCCAGATGCGCCAGCACGGTCGAGTCCTTGCCGCCGGAAAACAGCATGACTGGCCGATCAGCCTCGGCGAAGCCGTCTCTCAGGATCTCCATGGCCTCGCTCTCAAGGCGATCCAGGTGCGCCAGCGAGGTCATGAAGCCTGGTTCAACTTCCGGGCGGGTTGGGCCGCGTCAGGGCAGGCCTCCCAGCTTAGATCGCCGGCGTAGCGCCAGGCCATCCGGCCGTCCTCGTCCAGCGCGAAGAGATGGAGCCAGCGGTTATCGAACAGCTTGCGCACCTCCTCGTGCCGGCCAAGAACCGCGCTCATGGCCTCGCGTGGCGCTTCCACGCAGACGGAAAGACGCAGGGGCTCATGGATGTACTTTTCGCCGTCGTGCACGGACTGCCAGGGCAGACCCGATCGCATGGGCCCGCTGTTCCCCTCCAGAACGCCGATGCCGCCGACCACGTTGTGGAGCAGCTTGTTGCCCGCGCCGAAGACCTCCGGCGCGACGGTGGAGCCGTAGTACTGCAGGTTGATCCAGCTGGCGACCACGACCGGCGCCGTCATGATCAGCTCCAGCACTGCGAAGCCGTTGGCGCTGTCCTGCTTCCAGTCGTAGTCGTGAAGGAAGGTTTGGCCGCTCAAGGCCTTGCCGGCGGTGCGCCTGCGCGGCGCGGCGATGAAGGCCCTGCAACCGGCCAGGCCCCATTCCGGCCGAACCTCGGCCCAGTCGCGCGCGCGGGACGGCAGATCCCCTTCGCTCTCCGCCCGGGGCAGCCGCAAGGCCCTTTCGCTGCGGGCGAGTCCGCCTGCCGTCTTGAGCCAGCTCCGGACTTGGCGCAGTTCCTCCTCCCGGCCACTGGCCGGCGCGTCCTGCGTATAGAGGGTCATGGCGTCGCTGGTCGTGTCATGGAGGGCGGCGATGAAGAGCGTGTCCTCCGGGACGACGATGCCGCGCCCGGCGAGACCGGCGCGAACCTCCGGATCGTTCAGCAGGCCAGCCAGAAGTCTGGCGTTCACCTCGCCCGAATAGCCGCCGCAGGCGCCGCATTGCAGCCCGCTGGCATGCGGGTTGTTGACCACCCGCGCGCCATGCCCGGCGAGGAGCACGATCGGCGCGAAGCCGCTGGTCAAGGACATGGCCCGCAGCACCGTCTCCGCCGACTTGACCCGCGCGGACAGATCGAGCGGTGGCTCGAACTGCGGTGCCGGGTCGGTCTTTCCGGACTCCGGGTTCAGCTTGAAGGTGTCGCGCAGCAGCTTGATCCCGTAGACGGGCCCCATGGCCTCGACGAAGGCGAAGGAGGAGACGGCGGCCAGTTTGAAGCGGCCCCAGGCGCGGCGCGCCCGCGCCTTGAAGCGGGCGGCGAGATCAGCCTGGCGGTCTGCATCGGCGGTCGCGCTGCTGTGGACGCCCGGGTTCAAAAGGACCGGCAGCCGCCGCTCCGCGACGTCCGAGGCGAAGCGCCGGTGCTCAGCGGCGACGCCGAAGAAGCCCGCGAAGCCGAGCGTGCGGATCCCCCCGTCCAGCGATTCGAGCGCCCTGCGGAAGACCTCGGACCGCACGTCGATGCAAAAGGCGGCCTGCAGAGCGGGCCGGGTGTCTTCCGGGGAAAGTTCCGAGGTTTCACAAAGGCGCTCGCTCAAGTGACGCTGGCCGGACCGCTCCCACGCCTCCTGCAGGATCTCGTCCAGGATCGCCGCCGCAGAGGGCGATGCCGGCTGGGCGTGCGTGGCGCGAACCTTCTCCCAGTCGTCCTGCAGGGCGGTCTCGTAACGCTCGTAGAGCACCTCCTCCCAGAGCAGGCGGACAGCCAGGAGATCGAGCAGGATGCCATCGCTCTCGCCCGCCAGTTCGGCGCGCCAGAGCCGGTAGCGGGCGAGCTGCGCCCAACCGCCCAGCGAAAGGAACAGCTGGTGGGCGTAGGACTCCAAAGCGGTTTCATCGAGACCGAGACGGTGGGCCGCGCGGGAGATCGCCTCCGGCGCGCTCTCCGGCGCGTCGGCCACGAAGGCGGCGAAGCCCGCGAGCCCCATGATCTCCGGTGTGATGTCGTGGCTCGCAAAGCTCCTGTAGGCGGCCCAGGCGGTCTTGCCCCGCAACGCGACCCAAAGCGCCTGCCCGGCGTCGAAGTGGCTGGCGGCCCAGACCCCGATCCTGTCGGCGGCGAGGCCCGGCCAGTCGGTGCCGCTGACCTTGGCGGCCAGGTCGGCGACCGTCGGGAGTGCGGCGGGCTCCGGACGCGGCTCGCCGGCCGCATGCAGGAGGGCCTCCAGGCTCTTCGGCTTCTCCGCGTAGGGGGAGGCGTCGAGCGCTGCTTCGAGGTCGCTCTCCGCTATCCGGCCATCGGCGATCCTCTCAAGGTACCAGCTCCTTGGCATAGTGATGGGGCCGCCACCGCTCCGGGACAGCACGGCGCCGGCCTCGGCGAGGCGCAGAGCGCTCTCTCCGAGGTAGGGATTGACGGCGACATGGCTGTCCAGCGGCCAGAGCGGCGGAATGCGCCGCGCCGCGCGCTCCGCGGCGAGGGCCAATGGAGGAGTGTCGAGTGCGGTTGCCTCGTTGCGCATGGCTTCTGTCTCCTTCACGGCGATCATTTCGAGCGGGCCGTGGACCAGTTGCCGATCAGGCGGTCGAACACGGCGGTGGCGTAGAGCCCATTGCCCAGATGCACGCGCAAGCCCGCGGCGGCCGGGTGGAGTGCCCAATTAGGAAAAGTGGCCTGCGCCACGGCGACGAGGCCGAAACTGAAGATGGCGAGGCTCAGGAGCGCCCACTCCAGGGGACCGGGCGGCGGGGCGGCGGGCAGCGTTCCCTCAGTCAGCCACTCCGCCCCGGTTTGGAGCGCGAAGTAGCTGACCGAGGCGCTGACGGCGTAGAGCACTGTGCGCCGGGTCAGCGCGCGGGGCGCTGCGTCGGCGAAGCCTTGGGCGAAGAGGTATGCGACGCCGAAGATCAGGATCGCGCCGAGGGCCAGCGCCTGCGGGGACTTCTGGTCGATGCCGAAGGCGAGAGCGATCGCCGCGTAGATCAGGAGCGCCAGGGCGAAGGCGCGCAGCACCGCTTTGGCCCCTGGGATCGCTACCGGCCCCGGGCGCGAGATGGCGGCCACGGTCTCGACGGTTGCGCCGGACGATAGGAAGGCGTGGGCCTTGTAGAGCGAGTGCGCAACGATGTGGAGCAGCGCCAGCGGAAAGAGCGCGAGGCCGCACTGCATGATCATGAAGCCCATCTGGGCGATGGTCGACCAGGCCAGAGAGGTCTTGACCGCCGGCTGGGCGAGCATGGCGAGACCGCCGAGAAGCGCGGTGAAGCCGCCGATCATGACCAGCAGGGCGAGCACGCCCGGCGAAAGCAACATCACGTCGGCAAAGCGGATCAGCAGAAAGCCGCCGGCGTTGATGACGCCCGCATGCAGCACCGCAGAGACCGGCGTTGGCGTTTCCATGACCTCGGTGAGCCAGCCGTGGGTCGGAAACTGCGCCGACTTCAGGAGGGCGGCCAGTGCGAGCAGGGCGGCGGCGGCAGCGCCGATGGTCTGCGCTTGCCCCTCCGACGCGCGCTGGAGGATCGAGGCGATATCCGTCGTGCCGTAGCCATAGGCCATCAAGCCGAATGCCGATATGAGCAGCGCGTCGCCGGCGCGGGCCACGATGAACTTCTTGCGCGCCGCGCGCCGCGCGCTGACGCGGGCCGGGTAAAAGAGCAAGAGGCGATGGAGGCAGAGGCTGGTCAGGATCCAGCCCAGCGCGAGGGTCACGAGATCACCGGCGATCACCAGCAGTTCGACGGCGGCGAGCGTGGCGACAAGCCAGCCCATGAAGACGCCCTGCCGTTCTTCCCCGTCCAGATAGGTTGCGGAAAAGCGCAGGACGATCGCACCGATGAAGGCAACCAACAGCAGCATCGTCGCGCTGACAACATCGAGGCGCAGCGACAGGGCGAAACCCTCCGGCCCCAGGATCCGCGCGCTGTGCGCATCGGCTAGCAAAAGCCAAATGGCCGAGGCGGCGGCGGCGCAAAGCCCAACCAGGGCGCTGACCTGCAGCAGAGTTGAAACCAGGGGTGGCCGCACGCCGGGCCTGGAAAAAGCAAAGGCGGCGCCCGCCAGAAGCGCGAGCGGAGCGATCACGGGCAGCAGGTAGAACGACATGGCGACAGACTCCGGCTTCCAAAAAACTTGGCCGGAAGGTAGTCGCTCTTCTAACTAAAGAAAAATAGATTGTTTTGCTTAATATGTTCGATTTATAAGAACGATATGCAAGAGCTCAACTACCATCACCTACGCTACTTCCAGGCCGTTGCTCACGAGGGGAACCTCACCCGCGCAGCCGAGCAGCTCAATGTCGCGCAGTCGGCTCTCTCGTCCCAGATCCGCCAACTGGAAGAGCGGCTTGGCCAGGCGCTTTTCGAGCGGCGGGGCCGCGCCCTCCACCTGACGGAGGCCGGGCGGATAGCCTTGGAGCATGCCGACACGATCTTCGCGGCGGGCAAGGAGCTCGTCTCGACCTTGACGCTCGGCCCGCAGGCGCGGCGGCCGCTCAAGATCGGGGCCATCGCCACCCTCTCGCGGAACCTTCAGCTGGCCTTCCTGAAACCGGTTCTGGGGCGCGACGACGTGGAGGTGATCCTGCGCTCGGGCAGCCGAACCGAGCTTTTCGAGGCCCTGACGATGCTTCAGCTTGACCTTGTCCTGACCAATCATCCGCCCGACCGAAACGCTCTCTCGCCCTTCATCGTTCACCGCCTCGCCGAGCAGCCCGTGGGTTTGATCGGCATCCCCTCGCTCTCTCCGCCCGGCCTTTCGCTGGCTGAGCGTCTCGCCTCGGCTCCCCTGGTGCTGCCGGCGGCCATGAGCGGCCCGCGCGCCGACTTTGACGCGCTGGTCAGCCGTCTCAACGTGACGCCGAAGGTGGCGGCGGAGGTTGACGATATGGCGATGGCGCGCTTGCTGGCCCGCGACGGCGTGGGCCTTGCCGTGATTCCCCCGATCGTCGTCAAGGACGAGCTGGCGAGCGGGCGTCTGGTGAATGCCGACACGCTGCCGGGAATCTCGGAGACCTTCTACGCCGTGACCAAGCAGCGTAAGTATCCCAACCCGCTGGTGCAGGGTCTCTTGGGCCCGATCGAAGAGGAGGCGTCAGGCGAGCGCTGAAGGCCCGCCCGGATGCCGCCCCAGGGTCCTATTCCTAAAGCCCTTCCCAACAGCCCCTAGCCGTGGCTGCCCAGGACCGTCTCGCTGTCGCCGCCCAGGTGCTTGTTGGGCAGGACCGCGTGGAGGAAGACGCCGATGATCGCCGCCAGCGCCATGGAGGAGACGGTGAACTGCTCGCTCACCTGCAGGGTCGCGCCGCCGATGCCGATCACCAGGATGATCGAGGCCACCAAAAGGTTGCGCCGTTCGCCGAAGTCCACTTTGCCCTCGATCAGGGTCCGGATGCCCGAGGAGGCGATGACCCCGAAGAGCGCGATGGAAACGCCGCCCATGACGGCCGTCGGGATGGTCGAGAGGAAGGCCGCCACGATGCCGACGAAGCCCAGCAGGATCGCCATGACGGCGGCGCCCGCGATCACGTAGATGGAATAGATGCGCGTGATCGCCAGCACGCCCACGTTCTCGCCATAGGTGGTGTTGGGCGGGCCGCCGATCAGGGCCGCCACCATGGTCGCAAGGCCGTCGCCCAGCAGGGTGCGGTGCAGGCCGGGCTTGGCGATGAAGTTGCGCCCCACCACGCGGCTCAGCACCACGGTGTCGCCGATGTGCTCGGCCATGGTGACGATGGCGACCGGCGCGATGATGGTGAGGGCACCCCAGGGCACGCCGCCCTCGCTTGAGAAGACCCCGAGGAAGGAGACGAAATCTGGAATCCGGAAGAGCGAGGCCTCGGCCAGCGGCGCGAAATCGACCAGACCCGCGACCGCCGCGATCAGATAGCCCACGAGGATGCCGAGCAGGATCGGCACGACGGTGAAGAAGCCTTTCAGCACCAGCGAGAAGAAGATGATCGAGCCCAGCGTGGCGAGCGCCACCAGAAGCTGCACCAGATCGTAGTCCCCGCCCGCCACGGTGCCCTCGGCCATCTGCACGGCGACCGAGGCCAGCGAGAGGCCGATGACGATGATGACCGGCCCGACCACCACGGGCGGCAGCAGCCGCAGGAGCCAGCCGACGCCGAAGGCGCGGACCAGCGCCGCCACCACCAGATAGATGCAGCCCGCACCGAAGGCGCCCAGCAGCGCGCCTTCCATGCCCGCCGCCGCGGCCCCGGCCAGGATCGGCCCGATGAAGGCGAAGGAGGAACCGAGATAGGCCGGCACCTGCGCCCCGGTGCAGAAGATGTAGATCAGCGTGCCCACGCCGCTGGTCACCAGCGCGACTTCGGGTGGAAGCCCGACGAGCAGAGGCACCAGCACCGTCGCGCCGAACATGGCGAAGAGGTGCTGCAGACTCAAAAGCGCCCAAAGCCCCGCCGAAGGACGCTCGCTTACCCCAAGTGTCAGGCTGTCGTTGTTCCCCGCCATGGTGTCATTCCCCCCGATTGCAGCGTTTGTTCTTGGCGGCTCCCCCGCCTCAGGTCACCTCGAACCAGGTCACCATCCCGGCGGCCTGATGCTCCAGCATATGACAGTGGATCAGCCAGCGCCCCGGATTGTCGGCCACGAAGGCGATCTTTTTCGTCTCTTCTCGTTCCAGCAGCACACCGTCCCGCCAGACCGGGTCGGCGGGCAGGCTGCCGTCCGCTTCCAGGGTCAGGAAGTGGTGGCCGTGGGTGTGGATGACATGGGGCCAGGCCGTCTCGTTGACGATCTCGGCCACCAGCGTCTCGCCCTGCCGCGCTGAGACCCAAGGGTCTGTCGGCCGTCCCGCGATGCCGTTGAAGCTCCAGGCATAGCCGCGCTCGACCAGATCGCGGATCGCCAGTTCCTCCTCGCCCAGGCGCGCGGACTGCATGCGCCCCATGGCGCCGCCCTCCATCACCAGGCGTATCTCGCGCGCGCCCTCCAGGCGGGGCGTGGGAATCTTGCTGGGCGGCAGCGCCGGAACGGGCCCCAGATCGGCGGCATCGCGCCGCGGCTCCTGGGCGTAGTTGAGCGCGCCGATTTCCAGGGTCTGACCGCCGGTGTGGGCCAGGATCGCATGGCGGCTGCCGGGCTCGCCCGTGCCGTCCAGGATCAGGTCCGCGCGTTGCCCGGGGGCAAGCGTCAGCGGCCCGTCCAGCGGGCGCGGGGTCACCGGCTGTCCATCGACGGCGATCGTCCAGGGGCGGTGGCCCGTGAACTCCAGCGCCAGGATGCGCGCGTTGGCCGTGTTGCAGAGCCGCAGGCGCAGGCGCTCGCCCGGCGCGATGCTTTCCTCCAGAAAGTCCTTCGAGTTGAGCGTCAGCACATTGCCGAGCCGCCCGGCGTGGGAGGCGTCGCGCAGGCTGCCCAGCGACTCCTCGTGGATGGCGCCGATCTCGTCCAGGCGCCAATCGTCTGCGACCAGCAGGAGTTCCCGGTCCACCTCCGGCGCATCGGGTTCCTCCACGATCAGGAGGCCATAGAGCCCGCGCGCCATCTGCTCCCAGGACCGGTTATGGCTGTGATACCAGAAGGTGCCGGCGTCGGGCGGCGTGAAGCGGTATTCAAAGCTTGTCCCCGGGGCAATGGCCTCCTGCGTCAGGCCGACCACGCCGTCCATCGCATTGTCGATCCGTATGCCGTGCCAATGCACCGCGGTGGGCTGCTCCAGGTCGTTCTGAAGCAGGATCGCCAGCTCTTCGCCTTGCCGAACCCGCAGTACGGGGCCCGGCACGCTGCCGCCGAAGCCCCAGAGTTCGGTCTCCGGCGCGCCGGGCTCCAACAGGTGTGCGCGCGCCCTCCCGGCGGTCAGCGGCGTCGCTTCCAGCCCGGCGGCGGGCGGCGCAGCGGCAAAGGCGAGGGCGCCAGGAAGCGTCTGGGCCGCCGTCAAGGCGGCGCCCCCCGCAAGCAGCGAGCGGCGGGTGAGGGCGATCCGGGCGGGGCGGGACTCGAAAGCGGTCATGATTGCTATTTGTGGCGCAGCTCTGCGCCGGGTCAACTCTTCGCGGGTGCGCAGTAAAGCTTATAGAGCAACTCTATGACCTCCTTCGCCTCAGGGCTGGCGATGGAGTAGTAGATCGTCTTGCCGTCGCGCCGCGCCTGAACCAGCTTGTCGCCGCGCAGGCGCGCCAGTTGCTGGGAGACGGCGGGCTGGCGCATGCCGAGCTCCCGCTCCAGCTCCGTCACGGCCTTCTCCCCCTCGGCCAGCATGCAGAGAATGAGCAAGCGGTTCTCGTGGCTAAGCGCCTTTAAAAGGCCGCTGGCCCGCGTGGCGCTCTCGCGCATCTCCCCCAAGAGATCGGCAGGATTGCTTTCGGCGGTGTCACTCATTTTTTCGGCCTTCTAAGGACCTGTAGTAGGAACCTTATAACTAAGACGGCGGGCCCGGAACACAAGAACTCGCAGCCGGAGTTGCCAAAATTCCCCGCAAATAATTGATAAATGGCCAGTAAACATCGCCTTGACCCGCTCAGGTGCCGGGCATAGGCTTGCCGCCATGACAAGCTTTCAAGGTCTGAACATTGCACGAATTAGCGGCCCGGTACCCCTAGGGTAACCGGGAAAGCCTGCTGTTCGCCTGCAATTGATCCGATCTTGAAGAGGAGCTTCGTCTCCCATGACATCGATGTCCCCTTTGAACACGCGCCACGCGGACGCGCCCCTGCACGTACCCGCCGACGCGCCGGCGCCCCAAGCGCCGACCCATTGTTTTTCGCTGATGGCCGAAGCCCATCCCGGCATCCTGCCCCGCGTCCTGGAACTCTTCGCCAAGCGCAACCTGGTGCCTGAGCGCTGGGTGTCCGACCGCATGCCGGGCGGTGGCCACTTGACCGTGGACCTGCAGGTCAAAGGCCTGGAAGAGCGGGAGGCCGAGCATATCGCCCGCTGCCTCAGGCAGATCTGGGGCGTCGAGTCCGTGCTGCGCGCGACCAAGGGCTGACCGGCGCGGCGAGCGCGAGGGCTCTAGGCTCTTCCCGGAAAAGCCGCTAGCGTGGCCGCCGTCATGGAGGTCGTTCTCACCATTGCTGGCCCGGTTTTCGGTATCGCGCTGCTGGGCTACATCGCCCAGCGCGTGGGCTGGCTTCAGGAGGGCGCGAGCCAGACCCTGGCGGCCTTCGTCTTCAACTTCGCGGTCCCGGCGCTGCTGTTCCGCTCGACGGCGCGCGAGCCGCTGCCCTCCGATCTGCCGCTGCAGTTTCTGGCCTCCTACTACCTTCCGACCTTCGCGCTCTATATCGCGGCTGCCCTGACCGCCCGCCATTTCTTCAAGCGCAGCGCCATGGAGGGCGTGATCGCGGGCATGGCGACTTCCTACGCCAATGTGGTGATGTTCGCCATGCCGGTGGTGTTGACGGCCTTCGGGACGGAGGCGAGCCAGCCCTTCTTCCTGCTTCTGGCCTTTCATTCCCTGCTGCTCTTCGCCTTCACCACCCTCTGGCTGGAGGCCGTAAAGGCGCGGGAGGGCGCGGAGCGGGTCAGCCTTGCCGCCCAGTTCGGGCGCATCGGCAAGTCGCTCTTTGCGAATCCCATCGTGCTGTCGCTGATCCTGGGTGTGGCCTATGGGCAGACCGGCTGGGGCCTCGCCGCACCGCTCGACCGCTTCTTGGAGCTGCTGGCGCTGGCCGTCACGCCCTGCGCCCTCTTCGGCACCGGTGCTGCGCTCTGCCAGTATCGCCTGGGCGGCGATCTCTTGGAGGCGACGGGCGTTTCGCTCGGCAAGCTGGTGCTGCATCCCTTGATCGTCTGGCTCGCCATGACCTTCCTTTTCGACCTGCCGCCGCTCTGGGTCGCGGTCGGCACCATGACGGCGGCCATGCCCGTGGGCGTGAACGTGTACCTCTTCTCGGAACGCTACGGCATCTATCAGCGGCGCGCGGGCAGCGCGGTGCTGATCACCTCCGGTCTGGCCATGATCACCGTGACGCTGCTGCTGGTTCTGCTGGGGGCCGGCGAATGAGCTTTGTGAACAAGATCACCCGCTGCCACCACTGGCCGGAGGAGCGCTTCCGCCGCTTCATGATCGACGGCAGGCTCCAGGGCTGGATGACCCATGCCTTCGCGGAGGCTCTGGAGGCCTACCCGAAGGTCTTTCTGGTGGAGGAGAGCGCCGTCACCCTCTCCCCCGTCCTGGCGGGGCCGGCGGTCCGCACGGCGGCGCTGGATGCGCTTCTGGATGACATTGCCGCGCGCGGGCTCGGGCCGAGACGCCGGCATGAGGTCTACCCGGTGAACCGCGCCTGGGGGGAGCCGCCGGTCCTGCTCCTCGACCGGGGCGCCGTGCCCTATTTCGGGACTCGGTCCTACGGCGTTCACGTCAACGGCTACCAGCGCCGCAAGGACGGCATCCACCTCTGGGTCGCTCGCCGCAGCGCCGACAAGCCGGTGGCGCCGGGCAAGCTGGATCACATGGTCGCGGGCGGTCAGCCTTATGGCCTGACGCTGGAGGAGAATCTGGTCAAGGAGTCCTGGGAGGAGGCCTCGCTGGAAGAGGCGGTGGCCCGGCGCGCCAAGCCGGTCGGAGAGATCGCCTACCGCTGCCTTCTGGGCGAGCACGTCCGCGACGATGTGCTCTTCTGCTACGACTTGGAACTGCCCGAGGAGGTTACGCCAGAACCCCAGGACGACGAGGTGGAGGCCTTCGAGCTATGGCCGCTGGCGGAAGTCGTCGAACGGGTCCGCGACAGCGACGACTTCAAGTTCAACGTCAACCTGGTGCTGATGGACTTCTTCCTGCGCCACGGCGCGCTCGACAAGAGCGACCCGGAGGTCGCGGCCCTTGCCGAGCGGCTCTACAGCCGTCCGCCCGACTGATCGCCCCTCGGCTAGAGCGCCCGCCAGCCGATGTCGCGGCGGCAGAAGCCCTCCGGCCACTCGATCCGGTCTATGGCGGCATAGGCGCGCGACTTCGCCTCGCCGAGGTCGCGGCCCAGGGCCGTTACGTTCAGCACCCGTCCGCCGTTGGCCAGGATCTTCCCGTCTTCGCCCGCCTTGGTCCCGGCGTGGAAGACCACCAGGTCGGGGTCGTCGGTCAGCGCCTCCAGTCCCCTGATCTCGCTGCCTTTCTCGTAAGCTCCCGGATAGCCTCTGGCGGCCATCACCACCGTCATGGCGGCTTCGTCGCGCCACTGGAGGTCGAGGGACTTCAGCGTCCCCTCCGTGGAGGCCTGAAGGGCGGGCAGGAGGTCGCTTTTCAGGCGCATCATCAGGACCTGGCACTCGGGGTCGCCGAAACGCACGTTGTATTCCAGCAGCTTGGCCTTGCCGTCCCGGATCATGAGGCCCGCATAGAGCACGCCCTTATAGGGCGCGCCGCGCGCCGCCATGGCCCGGACCGTCGGTTCGATGATTTCCGCCATGATGCTGCCGGTCATTTCCGGCGTGACGATGGGGGCGGGTGAATAGGCGCCCATGCCGCCGGTGTTGGGACCTTCGTCGCCCTCGTAGGCGCGCTTGTGGTCCTGGGCGGAGGCCAGCGGCAGGGCCGTCTCCCCATCCACCAGCACGAAGAAGCTTGCCTCCTCGCCCTCCAGGAACTCCTCGATCACCACCTCGTGCCCCGCCTCGCCGAAGGCGTTGCCGGAGAGGAAGTCCTCCACAGTCGCTTGCGCCTCCTCCAGGCTTTCGGCGATCACCACGCCCTTGCCGGCAGCCAATCCGTCCGCCTTCACCACGATCGGCGCTTGCTGTTGCTTCAAGAAGTCCTTCGCGGCTTCAAGATCGCTGAAGCGGCCATAGGCGGCGGTGGGGATGCCCTCGGCCTGGCAGAGGTCCTTCATGAAGCCCTTGGAGCCTTCCAGTTCGGCGGCGGCCGCGCTCGGTCCAAAAGCCTTGACGCCACGCTCGGAAAGGCGGTCGACCAGCCCCTTGACCAGGGCCGCCTCGGGACCGACGACCACGTAGTCGATGCCCAGTTCCTGCACCAGCCCGAGCAGGCCTTCTATGTCCTCCGCGCCCACGGCCAGACACTCGGCCACCCCGGCGATGCCGGCGTTGCCCGGCGCGCAGAAAAGGCGGTCCACCAGGGGTGAAGCGCTCAAAGCCCAACAGAGCGCATGTTCCCGTCCGCCGCCGCCGACCACCAAAACCTTCATTGCTCTCCGCCGCTCCCCAATCCTGTTCGATCAAGCCGCTGTTCCAGGCGCCTTCTTTAGCAAAGGCAGCACCGGTTTGTCTTCCTGCCTTCGGTTGCGCGGCGCGGTCCGGCCCGGCTAGCATGACCGGCATGACAGCGGATGCGCCCGGCCCCACGAATCTCCAGGAATTCACCGTCTCCGAGCTCTCCTCGGCGGTCAAGCGGACCATAGAGGGCAGCTTCGAGCGCGTGCGGGTGCGCGGCGAGATATCCCGGCCCAGCTTCCCGGCCTCGGGTCACTGCTACTTCCGCCTGAAGGACGAGAACGCCGTCATCGATTCGGTCTGCTGGCGGGGCACGGTCAGCCGCCTTGCGGTGAAGCCGGAGGACGGGCTGGAGGTGATCGCGACCGGGCGCATGACCACCTTCGCCGGCAAGTCGAGCTATCAGATCGTGGTCGAGCAGATCGAGGTGGCGGGCGAGGGCGCGCTCCTGAAGCTGCTGGAAGAGCGCAAGCGCAAGCTGGCCGCCGAGGGCCTCTTCGCCGAGGAGCGCAAGCGCCCGCTGCCGCGCCTGCCCACCGTGATCGGCGTCATCACCTCGCCCTCGGGCGCCGTGATCCGGGACATCCTGCACCGCTTGCGGGACCGCTTCCCGCGCCATGTCCTGGTCTGGCCGGTCCCGGTTCAGGGCGAAAAGGCGGCGCCCGAGATCGCCGCGGCCATCGAGGGCTTCAACGCCCTGCCCGCCGAGGGCGGCGTCGTCCCCCGGCCGGACCTGCTGATCGTTGCGCGCGGCGGCGGATCGCTGGAGGACCTCTGGGCCTTCAATGAGGAAATCGTGGTGCGCGCGGCCGCCGCCTCTGAGATACCGCTGATATCGGCCGTGGGGCACGAAACCGACACCACCCTGATCGACTTCGCATCCGACCGGCGCGCACCGACGCCCACGGCGGCGGCTGAGATCGCCGTGCCGGTGCGCGGCGAACTTCTGGAGCAGGTCTCGAACTTCGGAGTCCGTCTGCTTCAAGCCGGGCGGCGCAGCCTGACCCAGCGGCAGGAACTGCTGGAGGGCCTGGGCCGGGGCTTGATCCATCCGGGCCGCCTGCTGGAGGAGAAGACCCAGCGCCTGGACGACCTGGCCGGACGCCAGCTGCTGGCCGCGCGCAATCTCCTGCGGCGCAGGCTGGGCGAGGTGAGCGAGCTGGGCGCGCGTCTGGTCCATCCGCGCCAGCGCCTGAGCGAGACCCGCCGTCAGGTGGGCGACCTGGGCGCCCGGCTGGGGAACCTGCGCCCGAGAGTGACGCGGGAAGCGTCGCGCACGCTGGAGAGGTTGGAGCCGGGTCGCAGGCTTGAGCGCGCCCTGGCCCAACGCCTGCGGGAATCGCAGCAGGAGCTGGCGGCTCTCTCGCGCCTTCTCGACGGTTACTCCTACGAGCGGACATTGGAGCGTGGTTTCGCCGTGGTCTGGTCCGGCGAGAAGATCGTGACCCGAGCCTCCCAGGTCGCGAGCGGCGAGGCGCTGGATATCGAGTTCGCGGGCGAGGAGCGGGTGGCCGCGGTTGCTGCTGGCGGGGGTGCTGCCAGGGGAGCTGCCGCCAAGCCGAAAGCCAAGCCGAAACCGAAGAAGGACGGCGGGCCCGAGCAGGGGAGCCTGCTATGAGGGCGCTGGTCTTCCTGATCGCCGTTCTTTGGACGCTGCCGGTCCTCGCGCTGGAGCTGGAGGGGGAGCTGACCCAGGGCGGGCTGATCTTCGGCAAGGTGGAGCCGGGTTCGCGCGTGCAGCTCGACGGGCGCGGCCTGAAGGTGACGCCGGAGGGGCGCTTTCTCTTCGGCTTTCACCGGGACGCCGCCCCCGAAGCCGAGCTGATCGTGCGCCGCCCCGACGGCAGTCTTCAAACCCGGACCTTGGAGATCGCCACGCGCGACTACGAGATCCAGCGCATCGACGGTCTGCCGGACACCATGGTGACGCCGCCGCAGGAGTTTCTGGACCGCCTGGCGCGAGAGCGCGCGGAAGTGGCCGAGGCGCGCAGCGGCGATTACGATTTCGACTACGCCTTCGGCCCCTATATCTGGCCCGCCAAGGGGGTGATCAGCGGCGTCTACGGCTCCCAGCGCATTCTGAACGGCGAGCCGCGTCAGCCGCACTACGGCATCGACGTGGCGGCGCCCGAGGGTACGCCGGTCATCGCGCCCGCCGCCGGGCTGGTGACCATGGCGGTCACCGATCACTACTACACCGGCGGCACGATCATCATCGACCACGGGCAGGGCGTGACCTCCACCCTGATGCACATGGCGAGCGTGACCGTCGAAAAGGGCCAGATGGTGGAGGCCGGCGATCCGCTCGGCACCATCGGAGCGACCGGGCGCGCCACCGGCCCGCACCTGGACTGGCGCATGAACTGGTTCGACCGGCGGGTCGACCCGGGGCTACTCATGGGCCCCATGCCGCAGTAGCTTGCGCGGCTCTCCGATACTCTGCGGGCTTGCGCGCAGGGGCCGCTTGCAGTCAGACTGTCTGGAACAGAAAAAAGACCAAAACGTGAGTCAAGCGGGGGCGCTCAGCCTCTCAATACGACGACGTTCTCAACGCCGTTCGGCTGGCGCCGGTTCGCTGACATAAGGCTCGCGAACCAGGGAGGACGTCATGACCAGCAGCTCATCCGCGGCGCGCTGCGCCGCTCTCATCGGATCCTATGGCAGCGGCAAGACCACGCTGCTCGAAAGCCTTCTCCACGCCTCGGGCGCGCTGGAGCGTCGCGGGTCCGTCTCGCAGGGCAACAGCCTCGGCGACGCCTCGCCGGAGGCGCGGGCCCACAGCATGACGACGGAGCTCAACATCGCTTCCTGCCGGTTCATGGACGATGACTGGACCCTGATCGATGCGCCCGGCTCGGTGGAGCTGACCGAGATGGCTCATCAGGCGCTGGCCGCCGCGGACGTTGCGGTGGTTGTAGCGGAACCCGATTTGGAGCGGCTGCCGATCCTGGCGCCGCTCTTCAAGTATCTGGACGACCGCAAGATCCCGCACATGGTCTTCGTCAACAAGATGGACAAGACGGAACTGACCGCGCGCGCCCTGCTGGAGGGGCTGCAGTCCGTTTCCAGCCGTCCGCTGCTGCTGCGGCAGGTTCCGATCCGCGAGGGCGAGAGCGTTAGCGGTTATGTCGATCTCGTCTCCGAGCGCGCCTACCGCTGGAAGGAGGGTACGCCCAGCGACCTGATCGAAATGCCCGGTGAACTGAAGGACCGCGAGAGCGAGGCGCGCCAGGAACTTCTGGAATCGCTGGCCGATTTCGACGACGCGCTGCTCGAACAGCTGCTGGAAGACAAGATACCGGCCAGCGACGAAATCTACGACCAGCTCGCCAAGGACCTGAAGGACGACTTGATCGTTCCTGTCTTCCTCGGCTCCGCGGAGCACGAGAACGGCGTGCAGCGGCTTTGGAAGGCGCTGCGCCATGAAACGCCCGACCCGGAGGTCACGGCGGCGCGGCTGGAAATCAAGCCGGAGGGCGCGTTCACCGCGACGGTCTTCTCCAACCAGTATCAGCCCCATGCCGGCAAGCTTTCCATCGCCCGGCTCTGGGACGGCAGCTTGGCCGAAGGCGCCTCCATCAATGGCGAGCGGCTCTCCAGCCTCTACCGCATGAAGGGCGGGAACACCGACAAGCTCTCCAAGGCCGCCGCCGGCGAAGTCGTGGCTCTGGGCCGCCTGGAGAACCTCAAGATCGGCGACCGCATCACCGATGGCGGGGTGGCGCCGCAGGAGAGCCTGGCGCCCAAACCTGGCGCCCCGGTCTACGCCCTGGCGGTCGAGCCGGAGAACCGGCAGGACGAAGTGAAGCTGACGGCGGCGCTCGCCAAGCTTTCCGAGGAGGATCCCTCCCTCGGTTTCGAGATGCGTGAGGAAACCGGGCAGTTGGTGCTCCTGGGCCAGGGCGAGATGCACTTGAAGCTCGCCGTGGAACGGCTCAAGAGCAAGTTCAACGTCGGCGTCCGGACCGAGCGGCCGCTGACCGGATACCGGGAATCCATTCGCCGCTCCGTTCAGCACCACGCCCGCTTCAAGCGGCAGTCCGGCGGCCACGGCCAGTTCGCCGACATCAAGGTCGAGATCGCCCCGCTGGGCCGGGGCGAAGGCCTGCTGTTCGAGGAGAAGGTGGTCGGCGGCTCGGTGCCGCGCAACTTTATCCCCGCGGTCGAGGCCGGGGTGCGCGAAGGGCTGGCCAAGGGCCCGCTCGGCTTTCCGGTGGTGGACGCCAAGGTAACGCTGCTCGACGGGCAGCACCACTCGGTGGACTCCTCCGACCAGGCCTTCCGGACCTGCGGACGTCAGGCCATGAGCGACGCCTTGCCGGAGTGTGATCCGGTGCTGCTGGAGCCGGTGCAGTTGGTCACCATCTCCGTGCCGCAGAGCTTCACCAACCGCATCCACGGGCTGATCAGCGGGCGGCGCGGGCAGATCCTGGGCTTCGACGCCAAGGATGGCTGGGACGGCTGGGACGAGATGCAGGCCTACATGCCCGAAGCGGAGATACAGGACCTGATCATCGAACTGCGCAGCCTGACCCAGGGAACGGCCAGCTTCACGGCGGTCTTCGATCACCTGCAAGAGCTGCAGGGACGGCTCGCCGATCAGGTGGTGCAGGCCCGCCAAGCCGCGCAATAGGCCGCTCGCGGCGCTCTCACGAAGATATGAAGGGCGTAAGTCATTGAACTTGCGCCTTTCTTTTTTTCGCCTTCTTCACGCCCGTTGATTATGACGGCGGGCGCGCGAAGATACTTTGTCAGCAGATAGAAGTTTCATCGAGGAGCGTCGAGCGACATGTTCATCAAGAAGAAGCGCGGTTGGGAAATCCCGGAAAGTCAGGCGACACCCGAAGCGGTGTTTTTGAAACGCCGTCAGTTGATCAAGGCGATGGCGGCCGGTCCCGTGCTGCTCGCGGGCGCGGGTCTTCTCTCCGCCTGCAAGGACGAGGGCATGCAGGCCATGGCCGCGGTCGAGGAGGACCCCAGCGCCGGGCTCTATCCGGTCAAGCGCAACATGGCCTACCGGCTCGACCGGGAGATCACCGACGCGGAGTTGGCGACCACCTACAACAACTACTATGAGTTCGGCTCCTCCAAGAACATCTGGCGCTATGCGCAGGACCTGCCGATCCGCCCCTGGACGATTTCGATCGCCGGGCAGGTCGAGAAGCCCTTCGAGATCGGCATCGACGATCTGCTGGCGAAGATGCCCCTGGAAGAGCGCCTCTACCGCCACCGCTGCGTGGAGGCTTGGTCCATGGCCGTGCCTTGGAGCGGCTTCGCCATGGCCCGCCTCGTCGAGTTGGCCAAGCCTCTCTCCTCGGCCAAGTACGTCCGCATGGTTTCCTTCAAGGACCCGGAAGTGGCGCGCGGCCAGAAGGCGGGCTGGTACCCCTGGCCCTATATCGAGGGCTTGACGATCGAAGAGGCGACCAACGAGCTGGCCTTCATGGTCACGGGGCTCTACGGCAAGGCGTTGCCCAAGCAGAACGGCGCGCCGCTGCGTCTGGCGGTTCCCTGGAAGTACGGCTTCAAGTCGACCAAGGGCATCGTGCGCTTCGAGTTCACGGATCAGCGTCCGGTTTCCTTCTGGGAGGAGATTCAGGCCTCTGAGTACGGCTTCTGGGCGAACGTCAATCCGGAGGTGCCGCACCCGCGCTGGAGCCAGGCCACCGAGCGTGTTCTCGGCGGTGACGAGCGCGTTCCCACACAGCTCTACAACGGGTATGGTGAGTACGTGGCAGGTCTCTACGAGGGAATGGAGGGCGAACGGCTCTTCATGTAAGGGAGAAGGAGGAGCCATGTTGCGAAGCGGTGCCCTAGCGGCCCTGTTCATTCTTTTGCTGACTACAGCGCTGAGCACAGAGTCCAGTCCGGCCTCCGCCGCCGATTGCGGCGACCGTCCGCAGGCCGGCGTGAACTGGTCCAGCTGCATGAAGGCGCGCTTGCGCCTTGCGGGGAACGACCTCAGTGGGGGTACATTCCAGCGCACGGACCTGGGCGGATCTGACCTGAAAGGCTCGAACCTCAGCAAGGCCGACCTCGAAAGCGCCGACCTTTCCCGCGCGCGGCTGGAGGAGGCCGACCTGACAGGCGCCTCCATGATCCGGGTTTACGCCGGGCGCACGAATTTCCGGGAGGCGAAGCTGGCCGGGGCGTCGCTGTTCAAGGCCGAGTTGCCGCGCAGCGATTTCAGCGGCGCGGACCTGAGCGGCGCCGACCTCACCAAGGCCGAGATGAGCCGCACGGACTTCTCAGGCGCGGACTTGAGCGGAGCGAATTTAACCGGTGCCGTCCTGCTGCGCACGATCTTCAAGGGGGCGGCGCTGGAGGGCGCGGACTTCTCCTCCGCCATCCTGATCCGCACGCACCTCGAAGGGGCGGACCTCTCGGCGTCGATCGGCCTGACCCAGGATCAGTTGACCAATGCCTGTGGGGATGCGCAGACCACCTTACCTGAAACGCTTAGAGCCCCGGCAAGCTGGCCCTGCCCCTCGGACGAATAGGCCGCGATCTTGAGGGCCGGGTCCTTGGGGCCCCGTCAAACCCAGTCGATCCGGTCGCGGACCAGCAGCTCGAAGAGCGGCAGGGCGACAGCGGCCGCGCCGATGCCGCCGAGCACGACGAAAAACAGCATCACATGCGCCTTTACCAGCAGAACCGAAACGAGGACCGACAGCGCGCCGGAAAAAAGAACGCGGTAGGCATTTTTGAGCGATGGCATGTTCGAAGGTCCCGCTGGAAGGATGTTGAGCTTCTTTAGAGATACCTAAGCTTTCTTAACGAAGGGTAAATTATTTGCTTAGTGTTCGATCTATCTGTGCGTTGTTGCTGCTTGTCCTGGCGGCGGGCTGCTCGACCCCTCAGCCGACGCCTTATAAGCCTGCGGGCGACAGTGCTTTCGGCTATTCCGAGCAGGAGTTGATCGCGCCGGCCTTCAAGCTGGTCTTCGCGGGCAACAGCCACACGGACCGCAAGACCGTTGAGGATTATCTCCTCTACCGGGCGGCCGAACGCTCGGCGGAACTCGGCTATTCGCGTTTCGCGCTGAAGGACAAGCTGGTGGAGAAGGTCGTGCGGGACAGCTACTACGATCCCTACTGGGGGCCCTATGGCCGCTACGGCTACGGCCATCGCGGTTATGGCAGCGGGGCTTCCATCTCCATCGGGTTCCCGCTGGGGAGTTCGCCCGCCTACCGCTCTCAGGTCTACAGCGCGAGCGCCATCGTGATCCCCTTTGAGGGATCGCCGCCGCCTGACGTGGCGGGATATCACGATGTGGATCAGGTGTTGAAGGCGCTCGGTCCGGCCATCCGGAGGCCGCAGCCGCCAGCGAACTGACGCTTCGGCGAATCAGGCGGCGATCTTGTCGTCGCCCTTTGGCACCAGACTGTCGAGCTTCAGAGCGGGCCAGTCTTGCGTCTCGAGCTTCAGCGCCGCTTCGCGCATGGCGTCGGGATCGAAACCCGCGAGTTCGCAGACGATCCGCATGTCCTGGCTATTGAGCAGCCAGGAGCGCGCCTGATCGCGCTCTACTTTCTGCGCGTTGTCCGCCTTGGGCGGCAGCGGACGGCAGGCGTCCTGCAGAATGCGGAACAGCACAGCGCACCAAAGGCGCTTTTCAGGCGTCAAAGGCGTATCGCCCCCAATCGCGTCGGGATCATATCGGCTCATTCCAGAAGAATTCCCTGTCGGCGTAAGTTTACGCTTTTTTGTGTTCCTTTAGGGATATAGAGGGTTGACACCTACTTGCAACAGCAAATCGCCCACCAGGGGCGTGCCGGGTGGGCGACAGATGGACGCGGAGGGCGCTATTTTGGGCGGGAATCAGGCGGCGGCCTGGAGCGGGGCGGGCTCCGAAAGGTCCACCTTGATCGGCGGCCAGTCGTTGCGCTTCAGGCGTTCTGCGGCCTCGCGGATGGCGTCGGGATCGAAGCCGGCCAACTCGCAGACGATCCGCATATCGGTGCCGCCGAGTAGCCAGGACCGGGCCTGATCGCGCTCAACTTTCTGCGCGTTGTCGGCCTTGGGGGGCAGGGTCCGGCAGGCGTCCTGGAAAATGCGGAAAAGAACGGCGCACCAAAGGCGCTTTTCCGGGGTCATGGTTTCCAGGTCCTTGAGACCATCGGGATCGAAACGGCTCATGCTCATCCTCGTTGCTGCTCCGCGGGCGGCCTATCTGTGCTTCCCACGGCGGAACCTTCAAAACAGGGGCCGAAATCCGGCGCTATTCCCCGTTTCACTTCCGCAAAGCAGTGCGGCTCTCTCAAAAAAGAGAGCCGGGAAACTATTCGTTTCCCGGCAAGTTGAACAGGGAGGCTTCACGTCTGGGAGACGTAGGACCCCGGTCAAGAACCGGGCCCCTTGGTCCAGGCTGGCGCCTGGAACACTCGAACCGGCGGGCCGAGACAGGCCCGCCGGAAACTCGAAGGATGCTGCAATGCAACATTCACAAGAGACAAGATAAGGAGCGGGAGCGCTCAGACCATACCAAAAATAGCAAAGTTGGCATGCGTTGCTTGCATGGCTCTGAACACCGCAGATTTTCGCCGAAAATTCGAGCCAGAAGGGTGGCTGGAAGGCGGCTTTGACAACCTAGAAGCGCTGGGCGGCGACGTGGCGCAGGAGAAAATCGCGAAACACCTGGATTCGTTTTGAGGCGCGAAGCTCCTCCGGGTAGACGAAATAGGCGTCGATCGTGGGTCCCGTGAGCTCCGGCAGGACTTGCACCAGATCGCTCTGACCCTGGACCATGAACTCCGGCAGCGCGCCGATGCCAGCTCCGGCCTGTACCGCCCGCATGACGCCATAGACGTTGTTGACGGTGAGGTTCGCCCGGCGCATCTCGCCTGACTCGTTGCCGATCCGCAAGAGCCAGTTGACGTCCGGGACCGGCGGCCGGGCATCGTCGCCGTAGACCACGATGCGGTGATTGTTCAAGTCCTCCGGGCTGCTCGGCGAGCCGTGTTTCTTGAGGTAATGAGTGGAGGCGAAGATCGCCATGTGCACGGTCAGCAGGTGGCGTTGGATCAGGTCGGCCTGACGCGGCGGGGAGAGGCGGATGCCGATATCGGCCTCGCGCATGGAAAGGTCCAGTTCCCGGTCGGCCAGGATCAGGTGCACCTCGATATCCGGGTAGAGCTCCATGAAGTCGCGCATGCGCGGGCTGAGCCAGGTGGAGCCGAAGGCAACCGTCGTGGTGACCTTGAGCAGGCCGCGCGGGCGGTCCTTGCTCTCGGCCAGCTGCGCTTCGACCATGGAGAGCTTGCCGAAGATCTCGTGGGCCGTGCGGTAGAGCAGCTCGCCCTGCTCGGTCAGGATCAGGCCGCGCGCATGGCGGTGGAAGAGCATGACCTTCAGGCTCTCTTCCAGGGCGGAAATCTGACGGCTGACCGCCGACTGGCTGAGGTTCAGCTGCTCGCCCGCGTGGGTGAAGCTGCCGGCCTCCGCAACGGCGTGAAAGATGCGTAACTTGTCCCAATCCATTGGGTTCTTCCCCTGACCTATCCAGGGTCCCTGCTTTCCCGACTCGACCCCGCGCCGAACAGTATAGGTTAGGTCACCACCGCTGTCTCGTTGACAGCGAGAGGGTCAAACCCGGCCCTTCAGCGCCTCCAGCGTTTCGTCCGGCTTTTCCAGCATCATCATGTGGCCTGCCGCGGGGATGACGGTCGCCTCGGCGCCGGGGATCAGGGCGGCGAGTTTCTGCCCGGCGCGCGCCGGGGTCATCTTGTCGAGCGCGCCCAGCACCAGCGTCGTGGGGCAGGACACCGTGGCGGCCATCGCCTCGGCAGAGGCGAAGTCGTTGCAGGCGGAAAGATCGGCAAAGAGGCTGCCGGGCTTGGCTTTTTCCAGCAGGCGCTCGCCGCCCCAGAGCAGATAGAGCCCCGGCAGGCGCGTGCCGCCGATGTGGCCGGTCGGCCCGAAACCCCAGGAGGAAATCAGCTCGGCGGCCTTGCGGTCGTTGTTCTCGGCGGCTTCCAGCAGGTCGGGGTGAACCGGCATGCGCGCGGCGACGCCGAGCAGCGCCAGGGCGCGCACCCGCTCCGGATGCCGGGCGGCGGTGGCGAGGGCGATCAGGGAGCCCATGGAATGGCCGACCAGCGCCGCCTGCTTCAGGCCCGCCGCTTCGATGAAGCGGGCCGTCCAGTCCGCCCAGTCCTCGATGGTGGCGAGCGCCGTTCCCTCCGAGCGGCCGTGCCCCGGCAGGTCCAGCGCCAGCACGCCGTATCCCCGGTGGGCGAAATAGCGGCTCTGAAGCGCCCAGACCGTGTGATCCATGCCCGCGCCGTGCAAGAAGACGATGGCGGGCTTTTCCGGGTCGAAGGTCTGGCCGCCGGTGCTCGCGTGCAGCCGCAGGCCGTCGAGGGTGATGTCCATCTTTTCGTTTCCCCTTCGGACTTAGCTGTCGCGCTGCGAGGCTTTGAGGGCCTGACGCAGGTCGTCGATGATGTCCTGCGGGTCTTCCAGGCCGACCGAAAGGCGGATCATGTCCTCGCCGATCCCGCCTTCTTCGAGCTGCTGCTTGGAGAGCTGGGAGTGGGTCGTGCTGGCGGGATGCAGCACCAGGGTCTTGGCGTCGCCGACGTTGGCGAGGTGAGAGGCAAGACCGCAGGACTCGATGAAGCGCGCGCCCTCCTTGCGCCCGCCCTTGACGCCGAAGGAGATAATGGAGCCCGCGCCCTTGGGCAGAAGGCGCTGAGCCAGCTTATGGTCGGGGTGGCTGGGCAGGCTGGGGTGCAGCACCCAGGAAACCGCCTCGTTCCCCTCCAGGAACTCCAGCACCTTCTCGGTGTTGGAGAGGTGCTTCTCCATGCGCAGCGACAGGGTCTCGATGCCCTGGAGGATGTAGAAGGCGTTCTGCGGGCTCAAGGTCGCGCCGAAGTCCCGCAGCCCCTCCGAGCGCGCGCGCATCAGAAAGGCCTGGGGGCCGAACTCTTCGGAGAAGTCGATGCCGTGATACCCCTCGTAGGGCTCGGTGATGGTCGGGAACTTGTCCGAGGCTTCCCAGTCGAAGCGGCCGGAATCGACCAGCAGTCCCGCGACCGCCAGACCGTGACCGCCCAGCCACTTGGTAGCCGAGTGCATGATCAGCGTGGCGCCCAACTCGACCGGCCGGCAGAGCGCCGGGGTCAAAAAGGTGTTGTCGATCATCAGCGGCAGTCCGGCCTCCGCCGCGACCTCGGCGACCGCCGGGACGTCCAGCACCTCCAGCCCGGGATTGCCGACCACCTCGCCGAAGAGCAGCCGCGTCTCCGGGCGGATCGCCGCGCGGAACGCCTCCGGCTTGCGCGGGTCGACCAGCGTTGTCGTGATCCCAAAGCGGGGCAGGGTGTGGCAGAAGAGGTTGATGGAGCCGCCGTAGAGCGAGCGCGAGGCGACAATGTGGCCGCCCTGGCCCATCAGCGTCGCGATCGCCAGGAAGAGCGAGCCGTGGCCCGACGCCGTGGCGACCGCGCCCACGCCCAGGTCGAGGGCGGCGATGCGCTCCTCCAGCACCGCAACGGTGGGGTTGGAGATGCGCGAATAGATGTGGCCCGCCTGCTCCAGGTTGAAGAGCGCGGCCGCATGGTCGCCGCTCTTAAAGCAATAGGAGGTCGTCTGGTAGATCGGCACGGCCCTGGCGCCGGTCACCGGGTCGGGCTGCTGGCCGGCGTGCAGCGCCAGCGTGTCGAGTTTCAGGAACTTGGGATCGGCCATGGGGTCCTCCGGGGCGGGCTTTCATCACGCCGGGAGATGCCTCCGCGCCGTAGCCCTGAAAAGCGTGGAGGGCCTGACGATCCCTGTTCCGAGACCGTGGCCCTCCATCATTTTTTCGAAGCCTCTACCTGCTCACTTGCCGGTATGGGGACGAACGTTAGAGCGGCTTGGCGGCCAGCGTCAAGCGGGATTCGCATATCTGGTCCGCACTCAGCACAGAGCCCAGGGTGGAGCCCAAGGTGACGCTGGGCGAGGGGGCTTCCCGCCGGGTAAAGCACGGGCCGGCGACTCCCGGCCCTAAAGCGTGGTGAGGGCGCCGAGACTGGGAAAAGCGAGCTGCGCCTCCAGCGCCTGGGCCGCGCGCAGCACCCGCGCCTCGTCGAACCGCGCGCCGACGATCTGGAGGCCGACGGGCAGTCCCTCCCCGGTCAAACCGCAGGGTAGGGAGAGCGCCGGCTGCTGGGTCATGTTGAAGGGGTAGGAGAAGGGCGTCCAGTCGCACCAGTCCTCGCTCTCCATGCCCTCCGGCAGGTCGCGGCCGACGCCAAACGCCGGGACCGCGACCGAGGGCGTCACCAGCAGGTCGTAGTCCTCATGGAAGAGCTGCATCCGGCTGCCGAGCTGCTCGCGCGCCGCCGTGGCGGAGAGGAAGTCGGAAAGGCTGTAGCGCGCCGCCTGCTCGACCACCCGGACCAGGCCGGGGTCCATCAGCGGCCATTTCTCCTTGGGAATGGACTTGGTGACCATCTGCCGCGCGCTGGAATACCAGAGCACCTGGAAGATATCATGGGGCGAGGAGAAGCCGGGATCGCGCCGCTCGACCCGGGCGCCCAGGTCTTCCAGCAGGCCGACGGCCCGCTCGACCGCCGCGGCGACCTCCGGGTCGACCTGCGCATAGCCGAGGTCGGGGCTGAAGGCAATCTTCATGCCCTTCAGGGTCTCCGCCGGCTCCGGGTCCAGCGGCTCGGTGGAGAGCGGCAGGGAGTACCAGTCGCGCGGGTCCGGCTGGGCGATCACGCGGTAGAAGAGCGAGAGGTCGTTGACGCTGCGCGCCATGGGGCCGACGTGCGCCACCGTCCCGAAAGGCGAGATCGGCCAGGCCGCCACCCGCCCGAAGGTCTGCTTGATGCCGACGAGGCCGGAAAAGCTCGCCGGGATGCGGATCGACCCGCCGCCGTCCGTACCGATTGCGAGCGGGCCGAGGCCGGCGGCGAGCTGCGCTGCCGCCCCCGCCGAAGAGGCGCCGGGCGTCTTCTCCAGGTTCCAGGGATTGCGGGTGATCCCGGTGAGCGGGCAGTCGCCGGTGGCCTTCCAGCCGAACTCCGAGGTGTTGGTCTTGCCGAAGACCACCGCCCCGGCCTCGCGCAGCCATGCGACGGCGGGCGCGTCCTCCTCCCAGGGCTGGTCGGGATCAACGGTCTTGGAGCCGCGCAGGGTCGGCCAGCCCTTGGTGATCACCACGTCCTTGATGGAGACCGGCACGCCGTCCAGCAGGCCCTGGGGCGCGCCCTTCTGCCAGCGCTCCTCGGAGGCGCGGGCGCTCTTGATCGCCGCTTCCGGGTCCAGCACGCAAAAGGCGTTGATCTTGGGGTTGATCTCGTCGATGGCCGCAAAGAGGTCCTGCGTCACCTCGACGGGCGAAAGCTGCCGCGCGGCGAAGCGGCGCAGCATCTCCTCGGCGGAGAGTTGGGAAAGGCGCTCTGTCATGGCGGGCGAGCCTAAGCGGCTTCTGCGACCTCGTCCATAGGGCTGTTTTTGGGGCTGCGCTCGCCGCCCGCGCGGTCTAATCTCGCGCCCGGATGACGAGCCCTGAAACACAAGAGCGACCCCGCCCATGACCGAAGCCGCCGACCTGAAAGACGCCACGCGCGCGGACTTTCCGCATGTCCTGGAAATCCCGACCCGCTGGATGGACAACGACATCTACGGGCACGTCAACAACGTCGTCTACTACTCCTACTTCGACACGGTCATCAACGAGTACCTGATCCGCGAGGGCGGGCTGGATATCGCGGGCGGCGATGTCATCGGCATCACGCCGGAGACGCACTGCAACTTCCATGACTCCCTGACCTTCCCGGAGGTGATCGAAGCGGGCCTGCGCGTGGCCCACCTGGGCAGCCGCTCGGTCAAGTACGAGATCGGCCTCTTCAAGCAGGGCAAGGAGACCCCGGCGGCCACCGGCTGGTTCGTCCATGTCTTCGTCGAGCGCGAGACCATGCGCCCGACCGCCATGCCCGAGGGCATCCGCAAGGCACTGGAATCCATCAAGAAATCCGGCTGACCGGGGCCTCTCACGGCCTCGTGATGACGTGGGTCTTGCAGGCGCGGCCCGGCATCGGCATATTTCTGGAACGTTCATTCCAGAAAAGAGGAAACAATACCCATGTCCGAGATCCATCCCCTCATGCCGCGCCAGAAGGTTCCCGATCTGGAGCTGCCCCTGGTCGGCGGCGGCACGGTCAGCCTGGGCGACGACGCGCCCGAGAACTTCACCATGCTGGTGGTCTACCGCGGTCTGCACTGCCCGATCTGCTCGATGTATCTGGCCGACCTCAACAACAAGATCGGTCAGTTCCAGGACAAGGGCGTCAAGGTGATCGTGGCCTCCAGCGACGGCGAGGAGCGCGCCGCCGAGGCCAAGGAGAAGTGGGGCCTCGACAAGCTCGACATCGCCTATGGGATGACCCTGGAGGAGGGGCGCAACTGGGGCCTCTACGTCTCCTCGGGGATCGGCAAGACCTCCTCTGGCTTCGAAGAGCCGGCGCAGTTCTTGGAGCCGGGGCTCTTCTTCATCCGCCCGGACCAGACCCTCTACTTCGCGAGCGTGCAGACCATGCCGTTTGCGCGTCCTGCCTTCGGCGATATCCTGAAGGCCCTGGATTTCGTGATCGCCAAGGGCTATCCGGCCCGCGGCGAGGTCGAATCCATCGCGGCCTGACACTGCTGAAAGGCGATTGAATGGCGCGGCATAAGGACTTCGATCCCGATCTGGCGTTGGACAAGGCCATGCGGCTTTTCTGGCGCCAGGGCTATCACGCCACCTCGATCCAGGACCTGGTCGAGGCGACGGGGATCAACCGCGCCTCGCTCTATGCGACCTTCGGCGGCAAGGAAGCGCTCTTCCTTGCCGCCGTGGAGCGCTATCTGGCCGAAATCAACCGCGTGCGGATCGCCAAGCTTCAGGGCAACCCTTCGCCGCGCGCGGCGATCCAGGGCTACTTCGACGATCTGGTCGAATTCGCGATCGGGGACGGCCGCCGTCTGGGCTGCATGCTCACCAACTCAGCCGTCGAGTTCGGCGAACGCGGCGACCGGATCGGCCAGCGCGTCTACGGTCTCTTCGATGAGGTCGAGGAGGCCCTGACCAAACTGATCGAACGCGGACAGGCGGTTGGGGAGATCGATCCCGGCCGCGACCCGCGCGCCTCCGCACGCTTCCTTCTGACCATGATCAACGGCATGCGGGTCATGTCCCGGGTTAAGCCCGAAGAGGGCTGGATGCGCGACGCCATCTCCGGCCTGGACCTTCTGTTCCGGAAGGCCGACGCAGCCTAGTCCGCTCCAGGTTAGAGTCCGAAGAGGGCCGCCCGCTCGAGCAGGCGCCTGGCTTCACTGTAGATCGGCAACTCCACCAGCGATCCATCCAGTTCGACCCGGCCTTCGCCCTTCGCGCGCGCCTCGTCAAAGGCCGCGACGATGCGCCGGGCGCGCTCGACCCCGTCGTTGCTGGGCGTCATGACGTCCCGGATGACATGGGCGTGCTCAGGTGCGACCGCGCTCTTGGCGTTGTAGCCGAGCCGCCGGGCGAAGAGCGCATCCGCCTCCACGCCCTTCAGGTTGGTCCAGGTGAAGGGACAGTCGACCGGCTCAACCCCGGCGGCCCGGCACTCCACCAGGAAGCGCTGGCGCACGTAGCTGAGCTCCAGGCCGTCGCGGCCCCGCTCGCTTTGCAGGTCGGCGGCCATGTCCTCCGAGGCGACCAGACAGGCGCGCACGCGCGGCGAAGCCTGCGCGATCTCGAAGGTGCGGATCAGACCCGCGGCGCTCTCGATGTTGGGTAGCAGTTCGGTCGAGCCGATCTCAATCCCGAGGCCGCCCTCATGCGCTCCCACCGCCTCGCCCAGCGCGCGGACCTTCTGGGGCGTGTCGCACTTGGGCAGGGCGATCACTTCCGCGCCCGCCGCCATGGCCGCCGCCAGGTCGTGCGGGCCGTCTTCCGTCTCCAGCGGGTTGATCCGCACGGCGGCGCGCAGCCCCGCCTGTTTCCAGGCGGCCAGGACCTCCGCGAGGTCGGCGCGCGCGCCGGCGCGGCGCTCAGGCGCGGTGAAATCCTCCAGCTCGGCGATCAGCACGTCCGCGCCGGACTCGATTGAGACCTTCAGAGATTGCTTGGCCTCGCCCGCCGGCACGAACAGCCAGCAACGCGCCAGGGACGTCGGCAGGGGGCTGCCGCTTTCCTTCCCGTCCATCGGATTTTTCTCCCGACCCGCTGTACTTTTATTCTTTGGTCTAGAGAGTAGCCCTCTGGCAGCAGCAGACAAGCGTCTTCGACCGTCACGGTGTCGGGAACGGCGTGCGCTGCTGTTGTCTTTTGCATTGCAGCATCCTATCGTCAAAGTAAGCGCTGCAGTTTTAGAATAACCATAGGCAGGCAGGGAGACATGTTCGGGTGATCATCGCCGCGCCGAGGCCGGGGAGCCGGTCGTGACCAGAAAAAGCGTTCTCAAGGAATACGATTCCGGCGGCTTCTACTGCGAGATGCTGGGCAACCCAGAGCATCCGCTGACCGACACGTTGCCGCTGCAAGCCCATCTAGAGGAAATCGGCCTGCCGAGCCTCAAACGCCGGGCGGCGGCGGCCGAGGACGAACTCTACAACCTCGGCATCACCTTCACGGTCTACACCGAAGCCGAGGCGATCGACCGGATCCTGCCCTTCGACGTGATTCCGCGCGTGCTGACGGCGGACGACTGGAACACCATCGAAACCGGCGTCAAGCAGCGGGTCGCGGCCATCAACCTCTTCCTGAAGGACGTCTATGGCAAACAGCAGGCGCTGAAGGACGGCATCGTGCCCAAGAAGCTCGTCCTCAAGAACGAGAACTACAAGAAGATCATGGAAGGCCTGACGCTGCCGCAAGACTCTTACGTCCACATCTGCGGCATCGACGTGGTGCGCGACGACAGCGGCACCTTCCAGGTGCTGGAGGACAACGGGCGCTGTCCCTCCGGTGTTTCCTACGTGGTGGAGAACCGCCACCTGATGCTCCGCACCTTCCCGGACCTGATGGACAACATCGGCATCCGGCCGGTGTCCGAGTACGGCGTGAACCTGCTCAACGCCCTGGCCGAGGTGGCGCCCGCCGGGGTCATGGACCCTCAGATCGTGCTGCTCTCGCCGGGCTTCTTCAATTCGGCCTACTTCGAGCATGTCTTCCTGGCGCGCGAGATGGGCGTGCCGCTGGTCGAAGGGCGCGACCTCTATGTCGATGACGACGACTGCGTCTACATGAAGACCGTCGGCGGGCCCAAGCGCGTCGACGTGATTTACCGGCGGATCAACGACGATTTCCTGGACCCCGAAGTCTTCGAGCCCAGTTCCATGCTGGGCGTGCCGGGTCTGATGCGCAGCTACGCCAAGGGTAGGGTGAACCTCGCCAACGCGGTCGGCACCGGCGTCGCCGACGACAAGGCGGTCTATGCCTACATGCCCCGGCTCATCAAGTACTACCTGGATGAAGAGCCGATCCTGCAGAACGTGCCGACCAACATCTGCGGGGAGAAGGAGGCGCTGAAGTACACGCTCGACAACCTCGACAAGCTGGTGACCAAGCCGGTCGGCGAGGCGGGCGGCTACGGCGTCGTCGTGGGGCCGCGCGCGACCAAGGCGGAGTTGGACAGCCTGCGCAAGCAGGTCAAGGCGGACCCGGCGGGCTACATCAGCCAGCCCATGATCCGTCTTTCCGTTTCCCCCACGCTGATCGACGGCAAGGTCGAGCCGCGCCACGTCGACCTGCGGCCCTTCGCGGTCACGGGCAAGTCCACCTGGGTGCTGCCGGGCGGCCTGTCGCGCGTGGCGCTGAAGCGCGGGTCCCTCGTGGTGAACTCATCCCAGGGCGGCGGCTCCAAGGACACCTGGGTCCTGGAGCCGGGAGGTGGCGCATGAGCCAGTTGCTGTCCCGTTTCGCCGAGAGCCTCTTCTGGCTGGCGCGCTACATGGAGCGCTCCGAGAACCTGGCCCGCATCCTGCAGGTCAACGAGACCTTCGCCCGGGACCGCAGCGGCGCTTCCGACTGGCGCCCAGTGCTGGAGCTCAACAGCGACCTCGAGCGCTTCCTGGAGAGCCATGAGAAGGTCACGGCCAAGGATGTGCTGCACTTCTACGTGCTGGATCGGGAGAACCCGACCTCCATCATCTTCTCGGTCCGTGCCGCGCGGGAGAACGCGCGGGCCCTGCGCCATCTCATCTCGACGGAGATGTGGTCGCAATTGAACGTCTTCCATTCCTGGCTTCTCAGTCTCAAGAAGAAGGATCTGGCGCTGGCCGAGCTCTCGACCCTCTGCAGCGCGATCAAGGAGAACTGCCAGACCCACGCCGGTATCACCGAAGGCACCTTCTACCGCGACGAAAGCTGGTGCTTCTATAGCCTCGGGCGGCAGTTGGAGCGGGTCGACCAGACCTCTCGGCTGCTCGACATCAAGTACCGTCACCCGGGCTATGAGGGCAACGACGGCACCATCGACCCGACCTCCGACGCCTCGCTCTGGAACACGCTGCTGCGTTCGGGCGCCGGCTACCACGCATTCCGTCGGGTCCAGCCACGCGGCATGAAGGCGCCGGACGTGGCCGGTTTCTTCCTCTTCGATCACGCTTTCCCGCGGTCCATGACGACCTCCCTGGCTGAGCTTGACGGGGTCTTCACCCAGTTGAACGAGGAGTACCAGCTTGAACGCGGAGGCGAAGTCGCCCAGGTAATGGGAGAGATTCACGAGGCCATGAGCGCCATGGCCCGCGAAACCTACTGGGACGAATCCCTGCACTGGCGCATGGATCATATCCAGCTTCTGACCGGCAAGCTTTCCAACGCGATTGCGAGGCGCTTCTTCGGCCAGGACGCTTGAGGGGACTCGCCCAAGAGGATTAGAAGAGTCCAGCTTTCATCATTGGAGCCTAGTTCTGCGTCATGCGCCTGCTGACCATTCGTCACACGACGCGCTATCGCTACCGCCAGCCGGTCCGTTTCGGGCCGCACCGTTTCATGTTCCGGCCGCGCGACAGCCACGATATCCGCGTCGTCTCCTCCGGCCTGACCATCACCCCGGCGCACGAGCTGCGGTGGTTTCATGACGTGTTCGGAAATTCCGTCGCGCTCGCCACCTTTAGCGAGATGGCGGAGGAGCTCGTTGTCGATTCGACCATCGTGGTCGAGCACTACGGTATCAACGACAGCACCTTTCCGGTCGACCCCACGGCGCGGATCCTGCCGGTGTCCTATTCCAGTCAGGAGTACCCCGATCTGGCGCGCGCCATCGAGCGGCATTTTCCCGATCCGGAAAAGCGCATCGACGCCTGGGCGCGACGTTTCCTGCTGGAGCGCGACCAGACCGAAATCATGCCGCTCCTGGAGACCATGACCAGGACCATCAAGGAAGAGTTCACCTACATCCCGCGGGAAACCGAGGGCGTGCAGACGCCGCTCGACACCTTGGACAGTCAAACCGGCACCTGCCGGGACTACGCGCTCTTCATGATGGAGGCGGCGCGCAGCCTGGGCCTGGCGGCACGCTTCGTCAGCGGCTACCTCTACGACCCGGCGCTCGAAGGCTTCGACAGCGGAATGGTGGGCGCGGGCGCGACCCATGCCTGGGTCCAGGTCTATCTGCCCGGTCCCGGCTGGATCGAGTGCGATCCCACCAACGGCATCATCGGCGGCGACAACCTGATCCGGGTTGGCGTGGCGCGCGATCCGGAACAGGCCATGCCCATGTCCGGAACCTATTACGGCGCGCGGGACGACTTCATCGAGATGACCGCCGACGTGACGGTCAGTTCCAACGCGAGCGCGCCTCCCACGGTCAGCGCGGCGATGCGTTGAGGGCTTTCGGCCTCCAAGCCCCCTAGCCCTTCAGTTCTTCCAGATCCTTGTAAAGGTCCAGCGCTTCCGGGTTGGCCAGCGCCTCCTTGTTCTTGACCTGGCGCCCGTGGACGATGTCGCGCACGGCCAGTTCCACGATCTTCCCGGACTTGGTGCGCGGGATGTCGGCCACCTGCACCACCTTGGCCGGGACATGGCGCGGCGTGGCGCCATTGCGGATCTGGGTCTTGATCGCCTTGACCAGTTCGTCGTCCAGGCTCACGCCCTCCCTCAAGCGAACGAACAGAACGACGCGCACATCGCCCTGCCAGTCCTGGCCGATCACCAGGGACTCGTCGACCTCGGGCAGCTTTTCCACCTGCCGGTAGATCTCCGCCGTTCCGATGCGCACCCCGCCCGGATTGAGCGTCGCGTCCGAGCGGCCGTAGATGATCACGCCGTCATGCTTGGTGATCTCCGCGAAGTCGCCCTGGCACCAGGCGTTGTCATAGCGCTCGAAGTAGGCGGCGCGGTAGCGCGCGCCGTCCGGGTCGTCCCAGAAACCGAGCGGCATGGAGGGGAAGGGCTTCTTGCAGACCAGCTCCCCCTTCTCCTCGCGCACGCGCTTGCCGTCGTCGTCGAAGACGTCGGCGGCCATGCCCAGGCAACGCGCCTGAATCTCCCCGCGCCACACCGGTCCGATGGGGTTGCCCGCGACGAAACAGGCGATGATGTCTGTGCCGCCCGAGATCGACGAGAGGCAGAGGTCCTTCTTGATGTGCTGATAGACGTAGTCGAAGGATTCGGGGACCAGGGGAGAGCCGGTCGAGGTCATGAGCCGGACCGTCGAGAGGTCGTGTGTTGACTTCGGATCGGCCTCGGCGTTGCGCAGCGCCTCGATATACTTGGCCGAGGTCCCGAAGAGCGTCATGCCCTCGGCCTGGGCGTAGTCGAAGAGGATGCGGTGATCCGGCGCGAAGGGCGAGCCGTCGTAGAGCAGCAGCGTCGAGCGCGCGGCCAGTGCGGAGACCAGCCAGTTCCACATCATCCAGCCGCAGGTCGTGAAGTAGAACACCCGGTCGCCCGGCTTCTCGTCGCAAAGCAGGATGTGTTCCTTCAAGTGTTGCAGCAGCGTGCCGCCGACCCCGTGGATGATGCACTTGGGCTTACCCGTGGTGCCGCTGGAGAACATGATGTAGAGCGGAGAGTTGAAGGGCACCCGGTTGAAGGTGAGGGGTCCGGCCTTCTTGCCGGCGATGGCATCGCCGAGGGTGACGCCCTTGGGCAGCTTCGAAACGTCGGGCTTCTCCGAGACGTAGGGACAGACGATGATCTTGCTGACGCTCGGAAGCTCGGCCGAGAACTCCGCCACGCGCGGCAGGGAGTCGATGGTCTTGCCGTTGTAGAAGTAGCCGTCCGGGCAGAACAGCACCTTGGGTTCGATCTGCCCAAAACGGTCCAGCACCCCCTGTATTCCGAAATCGGGCGAGCAGGAAGACCAGACCGCGCCCAGGGAAGTGGCCGCCAGCATCGCCGCAACCGTCTCCGGCATGTTGGGCATGAAACCGGCCACCCGGTCGCCCTCGCCGACGCCTTCGTCCCTCAAGACCTGTTGGAGGCGGCTTACCAGCCCGCGCAGCTCGTCGTGGGAGAGGCGGCGTTTAACCTTGTCCTCGCCCCAGAAGACGATGGCATCGCCGTCGCCCTCCTGGCGCAGCAGGTTCTCCGCGAAATTGAGCTTGGCATCGGGAAAGAACTTTGCGCCCGGCATCCTGTCGCCGTCCACGAGGATCCGTTCGCCCCGGGTCTCGGCGATCACGCCGCAGAAGTCCCAGACCGTGGCCCAGAACTTCTCCATCTCCTCGACCGACCAGTCGTAGAGGTCGAAGTAGTCCTTGGCGTCCACGCCCCAATCCGCCTTTGCCTGCTGCATGAAGGCATAGAGATTGCTGGATTTGATGCGTTCTTCGCTGGGCTGCCAAAGAGGCTTATCCATGGCCGTATCGCGTCCTTCCCGGTTGCTGCCGTTCCACGACTTGTCGAACCCAGCGAGCCTAGGCAATGCGCCCGGCCCTGCCAAGCCGCGCCGTTTTCGGCCCGGCGCCTAGACCCCCGCCTTCTGGTAGACCTCTTCGGGCCAGCGCCGGTGCAGCCAAAGCCAGCCGGGCGGATGCTCCAGGATGTATTCGCCGAGCTTGTCGTTCAGGGCCTGCGTCAGGCGTTTGATCTCCTCGTTCCTGGGGGCGTTGCAATCGGGGACGAGGGGTCCTTCCACGGCCAACTCGAAGCGCCCCGGCCCCTTTCGCTTGATGTGCGCGATGTAGATAGGGCGGTTCAACCGGATCGCCATGGCTGCGGCGGCGGTCGGCGTCATGGCCGGATGTCCGAGAAACTTGGATTCCACACCCCTGGTCAGCTTCTGATCGACCAGGATTCCGAGGGTGTCGCCTTCCTCCAGGGCCATGAGCAGGCTGCGCGCGCTGACCCGGCCCTTGGCGAGACGGCGTCCGCCACCGCAGGAGCGGATGCGCTCGAGCTCGTCTTCGATGAGCTTGTTGTTGGGTTGGCGCACCACGGTCGAGACTTTCTTGAAGACCCGCGCCATGACGATGTGCATGACCTCGAAGTTGGAGAAGTGACCGGAGGCGAGGATCGCGGGGTGGCCCGCTTCAATCGACCGCCGCATCGCTTCCGTGCCCACGAGGGTCACGCGGCCGTTCTTCAGGTCGGTGATCTCATCGAGATGGGCATACTCGGCGGCGACCGCGCCGAAGTCGCGCCACATGTCTTTCACGATCTGACGGCGCAGCGCCTCGGGCATGGAGGGGTAGATGAGCCGCAGATTGCGCAGCGCCCGTTTCGACGCCCCGAAATGCGGCATCAGGATTCCACCCGCCCAGCCGCCGAACCGCGAAGCCCAGTCCAGCGGCAGCAGTCCGAAGAAGCGGAGCAGCAGGAAGAACGCCAGAGCTTCCAGGGGATACTTGATCCGCCGGGCGAACCACCTGTGGCGCCGCCCGCGGGGCCTTTGGCGCTTCTTCGTCTCAAGCACCGAGTCGGCGGCCTCGGTCGCCGTTTGGTCGATTCCCTGGGTGATGGCTGTCTTCTGGTCGGTCATTTTTCGAGTATGTTCTCGAGCAGTGTCCAAAGGCGGTCGCTGTCGCGCCAGCGCAGGGTTATGGGAAAGCACTCGATTTCGTCGGCGTAGCCCGCAGGAATGCGCACCAGGTCTTTCTCTGTCGTGATGGGCTGTGCGTCAAGCTCGTATCCCTTTTTGATCAATAGAGATAATTCGCTCTCGCGATAGGGATGGTGGTCGGGAAATCCCACCGCCGCCACGACCTCCGCACCCGTGGCCCGCAGGCTGTCGAAGAACTTCGCTGGGCGTCCGATTCCAGCGAAGGCCAACAGGCGGCGGCCGGCTTGGCTGGCGGCCTCCGGCAGCGGTGTCAGGTCCGCCTGAAGCAGCGGCAGGCCACGCGGCAGCTTGCCCGAAAGCCGTGTCTTGTCCTCGCCCAGAATGATCACGGCGTCGGCTCTCTTGAAAGCAGCGTCTGGGCGCTCGCGCAAGGGGCCCGAGGGCATCACCATGCCGTTGCCCAGTCCGGCGCCGCCATCGACCACCAGCAGATTGAGGTCCTTGTGCAGAAGCGGGTTCTGGAAGCCGTCGTCCATCACGATGGCCTCCGCGCCCTCCGCCTCCGCCAGGGCAGCGCCTTCAATGCGGTCGCGCGACACCACGGTCGGGGCGACCCGCGCCAGCAAAAGCGCCTCATCGCCGACCGCGCGCCAGTCGTGCCGCTCAGGATCGACCAGCAGAGGACCCGACTCCCGTCCACCGTAGCCTCGGGTCAGAGCGAAGACCTTCTTTCCCCCCGCCGACAGGCGCTTGAGAAGGTCGAGGGCCACGGGGGTCTTGCCCGCACCCCCCGCCACGAGATTGCCAACGCAGATAACCGGCACGCCGGCGCGGTGTGGTTCAACGCCCCGTTGGCGCAGTCGCGCCGCCTCCGCCACCAGCCAGGATACCGGGGCCAGCAGGCGCGCGGGCAAGCCGCGTTCGGCCCAAAAGCGGGGGGCGCGGCGCCAGGTCATGGTTCCGCCGCCGTCTTTAGAGGCGCCCTGCCCTCCGGCGCCGGTCCCAGGGCTCTGTCCAGAAGCGGCGATAGCGCGTCCAGCACGCGCTCCAGAACATCTTCCTGGGCGCTCGCGACGGCGCGTGCGGCCTCGGCCATGCGACGGCGCTGCCCGGAATCGTTCAGCAGTTGGTGCAGGGCCTCGGCCAATTCGCTTGCGTCGGCGACCTGCTTTGCGCCGCCGGCTCGGTCCAGCGCCTCGACGATGGGGGCGAAGTTCTGCATATGAGGGCCATGAAGGATGGCGGCCTCGAGCCGGGCCGGCTCCAGCGGATTCTGACCCCCATGCGGCACGAGGCTGCCGCCCACGAAGGCGATCTCGCTCAAGCGGTAGAAGAGGCCCAGTTCCCCCATGGTATCGGCCAGAAAGACATCGGTCTCGCCATCCGGTTCCTCGCCGCGCGAGCGCTGCGCGACATAGAGACCCCGGTCGCCCAGCAGCTTGGCGATGGCGTCGCCGCGTTCCGCATGGCGGGGCACCAGGAGGGTGAGGAGACCGGGGTGTTCCTCGCGCAGCTGGCCGTGGGCCTCGGCGAGCTGTTCTTCTTCTCCGGGATGGGTCGAGGCGGCGAGCCAGAGGGGGCGGCGGCCAATCTTCTCCCAGAGCCCGGAAAGCTCTTTTTGGTCACAGGGCAAGGCTTCCGCTGCGTACTTGAGGTTTCCAACGGAAAGGACCTTTGGCGCGCCCAGAGTGCGAAGCCGCTCGGCCTGAGCATCGTCTTGCGCAAGGCAGAGCTCGAAGGCGGAGAGCAGGCTCTTCAGCCCGCCCGGCAGACGCCGCCAGTTCTTGAAGGAGCCGGGTGACATGCGCGCGTTCACCAAGGCCAGGGGAATTTGCCGTTCCTGAGCCTCTGAAAGCAGGTTGGGCCAAAGCTCCGATTCCACCCAGAGCGCCGCGTCGGGCCGCCAATGGTCCAGGAAACGGCGAACCCAGGAGAGATGGTCGAGGGGCACGAACTGGTGAATGACGCCTTCGGGCAGGCGCTGCGACATGAGCTTGGCCGAGGTTACCGTGCCGGTCGTCATGAGAATGCTGACCTCCGGCCTGCGCTCTCTCAAGGCGGCGATCAGCGGCAGTACCGAAACGGCTTCCCCGACGCTGGCGCCGTGCAGCCAAAGTAGCTTGCCGGCGGGGCGGGCCCGCGATGCTTCGCCGTATCGCTCGGTGACACGCTCAGGGTCCTCGCGCCCCCGTTGCAGGCGCTTTCTCAGCACACCGCGGATCAGCGGCGTGCCGAGTTCGGTCGTCAAGCGATAGAGAGGCAGCCAGAACATCGGCGGCCTCACTGCTCGACCGGGCCGGGTGCAATGACCTCCCGGCCCATGGCCCTATCGGCCTCCGCGGCCAGCCTCAAGAGTTCTTCTTCCAGCTCAAGCCTGACTGCTTCCAGGGCGGCCTCGTCCAGGTCCCTGCCGATCACGATGGGTTTGCCCGCTGACAGGAGACCCTTGGTGAAGGGTTTGGGAATGAGAAAGCGGTCCCAGCTCTTCAGCATCCAACAGCTTTTCGCCGCACCGGCCAGCGGCACGATGGGCGCCCCGGTCAACTGCGCGATCTTCAGGACACCCGGCTTGACCCTCATGCGCGGCCCACGGGGACCGTCGGGCGTGATCGCCACGACATGATCCTGCTTCAGGACGCGGGTCATCTCCCTGATCGCCTGGACGCCGCCGTGTCCGCTGGAGCCCTCGATCTGCTTGTAGCCCAGCTTCAGGATCGGCTGAGAGATAAGCTGACCGTCCCGGTGGGTGGAGATCAGCAGGTGCATGCGTTCAGGGGGTGCCGTCCAGGCCGAGCTCATCATCACCATCCGGCCATGCCAGAAACAGGCGATGAAGGCCTTGTTTCCCTCGATCAGTTCTTCAGCCTCGGGATGGTAGTCCCGGCGCCACCGGACGCTGCGCTCAATCACCCGCAGATAAACGGCGATGAAGGAGAACACGAAGCTCATGAAGGCCGGGGACTTCAGGATCTTTTTTCCCAGCGACGACTTCGCCATGAAGCTACTCCTGGGCCACGCGCTTCTGCGAGCCGCCGTCCGACTCGTCACTGTACTGAAGGCTGTGCAGCTTCGCGTAGTTTCCACCCTTGGCCAACAGTTCGGCATGGGTCCCGCTCTCCACGATCCGGCCATTGTCCAGGACATAAATGCGGTCGGCGTCCACGATGGTGGAGAGGCGGTGGGCGATCACGATGGAACTGCGTCCCACCATCAGTTCGTCGAGCGCCTTCTGGACATGGCGTTCGGACTCTGTGTCGAGCGCGGACGTGGCTTCGTCCAGCAGCAGGATGGGCGCGTTGCGGATCATCGCCCTTGCGATGGAGATGCGCTGACGCTGGCCGCCGGACAGCTTGGTGCCGCGCGGGCCGACCAGCGTGTCGTAGCCTTGCGGCAGTTGCTTGATGAAGTCGTGCGCGCCGGCGTTGCGGGCCGCGCTTTCGATCTCCTCGTCGCTCGCCTCGGGGTTTCCATAGGCGATGTTCGCCCGGATGGTCTCATCGAACAGCAGCGTCTCCTGGCTCACCAGGGCCATGCTGCGGCGCAGGGACTCCATGGTCACGTCGCGCACGTCCTGCCCGTCGATCAGGATCCGGCCTTCATCCACGTCATAGAAGCGCGGCACCAAGTTTAGGATGGTGGTCTTGCCCGAACCCGACGCGCCGACGAGGGCCACGCGTTTACCGGACTCCACCTCGATGGAGACCTTGTCCAGCGCCTTTCCCTCTCCGTCGTAGGAGAAGACCACGTCCTGCAGTTGGATGCGGCCTTCGCCGACCTTGAGTGGCTTTGCGTCCGGCTTGTCCTGGAGTTCCGGCGTCATGTCCAGCAGCTCGAAGATACGCGAGGCGGCCGCCAGGCCCTCCTGCAGCACCGTGTTCAAGCGGGCCAGACGCTTCACCGGTTCGTAGGCCAGCAGCAGGGCGAAGATGAAAGCAAAGAAGCTGCCCGGCGTCTTGGCTTCCGAGATCACCATCTGGCCACCATAGAGCACGATGGTAACGACCGCGATGCCGCCCAGGCCCTCCATGATCGGGTGCAGGGCGTTGCGCGTGCGCGCGCCCTTCAGGGCGATCTCCAGCAGCTTGTTGATGGTGCGGTCCGCGCGCTTGGCCTCGTGCTCCTCCATGGAGTAGGCCTTCACATAGCGGATGCCCTGGAAAGACTCGTCCAGCACCGTGGCCAGGGCGCCTGTCTGAACCTGCTGATTGCGCGAGACCTTGCGCATGCGCCGTCCGATCCTAACGATCGGGAAGACCGCGGCGGGGAAGATGAAGATCGCAAAGCAGGCCAGCAGCCAATCCTCGTAGAACATGACCGCGCCGAGCGCGGTCGCCGTCAGCGTGTCCTTGCCCAGGCTGGTGAGGGTATTGGCCACGGAGTTCCGGAGCATGAAGGCATCGCTGATGAAGCGGGACACCAGCGTGCCGGGGGAGGTCACGTTGAAGAAGGCCATGTCCTGCTTGATCAGCCGGTGATAGAGCTGGCTTTGCAGGCGCGAGACGATGGTCAGGCCGATGCGGCTCATCAGCACGCCCTCGCCATAACTGGCGATGCCGCGCGTCACGAAGATCAGCAGCGTGAACCCGGCGACCGGGATCAGCAGCTCGCCCTTCTGCATGACGAAGATGTCGTCGATGATCGGCTTCACCAACTGGGTGAAGCCCGCCGTGGTGACGGCCGCCAGGATCATGCAAAGCACGGCGAGCGCCAGACGGCGCATCTGGTCGCTCATGTAACCGCGGACCAGTCGCTTCATCAGGTAGAGCGTCTGCTCCCGGTTCGCCAACAGGGGGGCGGGCTTACTGGTCGACACGATTGAAGGTTACTCCGCGCGGCTTCTCAAAATTCCGGCGGACAATAGCACGAAGGCGCGTTGAAACCCTAGCCCAGCACCTCGGGTTCCAAGTTGTTCAGGAACTGTTGGGCGCAGGCGTGCCAGGAGAAGCGCTCGGCGTAAGGCCGGCAGCGGTCACGTGGTATCTCCAGCGCCGCCTTGCAAGCGCTTTCGAGGTCTTCGTCAAGCCGTCCCACGCCGCTGTTGCCGATCACGTCGAGCGGGCCCGGCACCGGATAAGCCGCGACCGGCAATCCACAGGCGAGCGCTTCCAGCAAAACGAGCCCGAAAGTGTCCGTGCGGCTCGGAAAGACGAAGACATCGCCGAGCGCGTAGTGGCGCACCAGTTCCTCGCCTTCCTTCGGGCCAAGAAAGTGAACCTCGGGGTAACGCTGCCTCAGCTCTTCAAGCTGCGGGCCGCCGCCGACGATCACCTTGCTGCCCGGCAGTTTCAGCGACAGGAAGGCCTCCAGATTCTTCTCCACGGCCACGCGGCCGACATTGATGAAGACCGGATGCTCCAGACCCAGGTCAGGCGGCGCCAAGGGCTTGAAGATCTTGGTGTCGACGCCGCGCGACCAGACCTTGATCTTCTGAAAGCCCCGCGCGGCCAGTTCGCGGCGCAGGGACTCCGTCGCCACCATCGTGCCCGCCCCGGAGTTGTGGAAGCGCCGCATGAAGGCATAGAGCCAGGAGAGCTTGAGCGGGAAGCGCGCGGCCACGTATTCGGGAAAGCGCGTGTGGTAGGAGGTCGTGAAGGGCAGGTTGCGCTTTAGGCAGTAGCCACGCGCCGAAAGACCCAGGGGGCCCTCGGTCGCGACGTGGATCGCCTCGGGCGCGAAATCCTCCAGCAGTCCGCGCAGGCGCGCGCCCGGCAGGATCGCCAGCCGGATCTCGGGGTAGGTGGGACAGGGCAGGGTTCTGAACAGGCCGGGATGGATGACCAGGATCTCGTGCCCTTCAGCCCCCAGTTCGTCGCAGACCCGCTTCAGGGTGCGCACCACGCCGTTGATCTGCGGAAACCAGGCGTCGCTCACGATGGCGATACGCATCAGGCGGCGTACTCCTTCTTTCGCGCCGGTTCCGGCTGTGCGTCGCTCTCGCTCCGGGGCAGGGCCAGCATGGAGAAGTTCCGCTCCTCGGCCCAATGGATGATCTCCAGCCGTCCGTCCTGATGCTCGACCAGGGCGGTGCAGCTCTCCACCCAGTCGCCGTCGTTGATGTAGAGAATGCCCTCGATCTCGCGCATCTCTGCCTTGTGGATATGCCCGCAGATCACGCCGTCGAGGTTGCGCCGCCGCGCCTCCTCGGCCACGGCGCGCTCGAAGTCGTCGACGAACTTCACCGCGTTCTTCACCTTGTTCTTCAGATAGGCCGAAAGCGACCAGTAACCGAAACCCAGCATGCGGCGCGTCACATTGTACCAGGTGTTCACCTGGAGCATCAGGTTGTAGGCGCCGTCGCCCAGCAGAGCCAGCCACTTGGCGTACTTGACCACGCCGTCGAAGGCGTCGCCGTGCAGCACCAGAAGACGCCTGCCGTCCGCCGTTTCGTGAACCGTGTCGCTGGCCACCACGACGCCGCCGAAGTGCACGCCGGTGTAGTTGCGCAGGGCCTCGTCGTGGTTGCCCGGGACATAGATGATCTCCGTGCCCTTGCGCGCCTTGCGCAGCAGCTTCTGGACCACATCGTTGTGGGCCTGGGGCCAGTACCAGCTCTTCTTCAGCCGCCAGCCATCCACGATATCGCCGACCAGGTAGATCTTGTCCGCCTCGTTGTAGCGCAGGAAGTCGAGCAGGAACTCGGCCTTGCAGCCGCGGGTCCCGAGGTGGATGTCGGAGAGAAAGACCGCCCGGTAGCGGCGGGTTTCCGGTTCCGGCTTCCGTTGCCGTTCAGCGCCTGCCATGAGCCTTACCTCTTCTTGTCCTGACGAACGACTCGTCCCCCGGGCCGCTCCTGACCTTCTGTTATCCAGGTCTTGTGTCAGTTCAATGGAATTGCATCAAAATGCGCCAAACTTCACGTAAACGACGCGAAGTGGTAACAGGACCGAAACAGTGTTTTTATTAAGCCTTCACGCGGCTGTTTTCTTCGCTCAGGGGATGTTTTCTTGCCGGATAGCCTGACTTCTCGGGTCCGCTCGCTGACCGTGATCTACAATCCGGCGGCGGGACAGCGGCGCGGCGCTTTTTTCACGCGCGTTCTGGCGGCCCTGGAGGAAAAGGGCTGGCGCGCGGAGCTGCGGACGACGGCCGGGCCCGGCGACGCCACCGCCATGGCCGCCGCTGCGGCGCGCGAAGGCCGTCAGCGCATCGCCGTCGCCGGGGGCGACGGGACGATCCACGAGGCCGTCAACGGCCTGGCTTCCGTCCCGAGGCATGGGGAGCAGACGGGACCGCTGCTGGGCATCATTCCGCTGGGCACCGCCAACGTGCTGGCGCAGGAGATCGGCTTGCCGCTGCGCCCGCGCGCCGTGGCCGACTGCCTGACCGGGCGCAGCCAGCTCGATGTCCGGCTCGGACGCCTTGGGGAGCGCTATTTCCTGCTGATGGCCGGGGCGGGCTTCGACGCCGAGGTGGTGGCCGCCGTCTCCCCCTCGCTGAAGCGCCGTTTCGGCAAGGGCGCCTATGTCTGGGAGAGTCTGCGTCAGGGCTTTTGCTACGGCTTTCCAGAGCTGGAGCTGGAGCTGGACGGGGAGCCCGCGACGGCACGCTCGCTGATCGTGGCCCGCGCACGGCACTACGGCGGCGGCTTCGTCCTGAGCCGCTCGGCGGGGCTGGAGACCGATGGTCTTCAGGCTTTCCTGTTCGGGGAGGCGGGGCCGCTCTCCGTGCTGCGCTACAGCCTCGCGCTGATGCTGGGCCGTCTGGAGCGGGCGCGCGGCGTGCGCTGCCTGCCGGTCACGTCCTTGCGCATCCTAGGTCCCGCGGGCCTGCCGCTTCAGGCCGACGGGGATTCCGTCGGGGTCACGCCGGTCGAGATCGGCCTCAGCGACCGGCGGCTTCGTCTGCTGGTGCCTTGAAGGCGCCTCAGTCCTTGCCGCCGGCCACGGTCATGCCCTCGACCAGCAGGGTCGGGGCGTTGACGCCGTAGCGGAAGACCAGGTCGTCGGCGGCCGTCATCTGCGCGAACATCTCCTTCAGGTTTCCGGCCACGGTCACCTCGTTGACCGGATAGGCGATCTCGCCCTTCTCGATCCAGTAGCCGGACGCGCCGCGCGAGTAGTCGCCGGTCACCATGTTGGTGCCCATGCCCATCATCTCGGTGACCAGGAAGCCCTGGTCGATGCCGCCGATCAGCTCGTCCCGGCTCTGTTTTCCCGGAGCCAGATAGAGGTTGGTGGTGGAGGGGCTTGGCGGGCCGCCCGAACCGCGTGCGGCATGCCCTGTCGATTCGAGCCCGAGTTGGCGGGCCGTCGCCAGATCCAGGACCCAGGTGGTCAAGCGTCCCTTCTCGATCAGCGCGCGCTTCTCGTTGGCGAGACCTTCGGCGTCGAAGGGCTTGGAGGAGAGGCCGCGCGGGCGGTGCGGATCGTCTATGATGTCGATGTCCGGCGCGAAGACCAGCTCGCCCAGCTTGTCCTTCAGGAAGGAGGTGCCGCGGGCGATGGCCGCGCCGTTGATCGCGCCCGCCAGCGTGCGCACCAGGGAGTTGGAGATGCGCGGGTCGAACAGGACGGGATAACGCCCCGTCTTGGGCCGCCGCGCGCCCAGGCGCCGCACGGCCTTCTCCCCCGCGTTGCGCCCGACCTCCACGGGGTCGCGCAGGTCGCTGCCGTAGACCGCCTGGCTGAAGTCGTAGTCGCGCTCCATGCCCAGACCCTCGCCGGACAGCACGGACACGCCGAAGGAGTGGGAGGAACGCTCGTAGGAGCCCCTGAAACCGTTGCTGGCGGCGAGCGCGACGCGCCCGAAGGCCCAGCCGGCTTCCGCCCCTTCGGAGTTGGTGACGCCGGGGACGGCGCGCGCGGCCTCCTCGCAGACCTTGGCGATCTCCATCAGGCGTTCGGCCGAAGGCTCCTCCGGGTCGACCGAATCGATATCCGGGTAGTCGCGGACCAGCTGCTCCGCCTCCGCGAGGCCGCAATAGGGGTCTTCCGGTACGGCCTTGGCCATGGCGACCGCGCGGGCCACGGTCTCCTCGATGGCGTCCGCCTTGAAGTCGCTGGAGGAGACGCAGGCCTGGCGTTTTCCCACGATCACGCGCAGGCCCAGGTCCTGCTCTTCCGAGCGCTCCAGCGTCTCCACCGCGCCCAGGCGCTGGGCGTGGGAGATGGAGATGGAATGGGCGATGAGCGCGTCGGCCTGATCGGCTCCGGCTTGCTTGGCTTTTTCGATGACGCTGTCGAGCAGGCTCAGCGCGTCTTCCTGGGAGATGGCCATGAAGGCTCCTTATTCGGGGTCGCGGTCTTAGCTGTCCGGGACTGTTGATATAGAGGCGGGAGGCGGGCGGTGAAAGCCCCTAGCGCCAGATCGGCTTGCCGCTGCCGGGCAGGCCCAGTTCGTCCCAGATGTCCGTCACCCGCTCCACCACCTCCTGATCCATGCGCAGGACCTTGCCCCATTCCCGCTTGGTCTCAGGTTCGATCTTGTCGGTCGCGTCCAGGCCGATCTTGGAGCCGAGGCCGCTGTCCGGCGAGGCGAAATCCAGGTAGTCGATGGGCGTGTTCTCCAAAAGCGTGATGTCGCGCGCCGGGTCCATTTTTGTGGAGACCGCCCACCAGACCTCCTTCCAGTCGCGCGCGTCCACGTCATCGTCCACCACGATCACCCACTTGGTGTACATGAACTGGCGCAGATAGGACCAGGCGCCCAGCATCACGCGCTTGGCGTGGCCCGGATAGGCCTTCTTCATGGAGATGACGGCGATCCGGTAGGAGCAGCCTTCCGGCGGCAGCCAGAAATCGGTGATCTCCGGGAACTGCTGCTGAAGCAGGGGGATGAAGACCTCGTTCAGCGCCTCGCCCAGGACCGAGGGTTCGTCGGGCGGGCGGCCGGTGAAGGTCGAGAGGTAGATGGGCTTCTTGCGCCGCGTGATCGCGGTGATCTGGAAGACCGGGAAGCGCTCGACCGAGTTGTAGTAGCCCGTATGGTCGCCGTAGGGTCCCTCGTCCCCGTAGTCCTCGAGGCTGACGTAGCCCTCCAGCACGATCTCCGCCTCTGCCGGGACCTTGAGCGGCACGGTCTTGCAGTCCACCAGCTCCACCTTCTTGCCGCGCAGCAGCCCGGCGAACTGGTACTCGGAGAGGGTGTCGGGCACCGGCGTCACCGCCGCCAGGATGGTGCCCGGGTCCGCGCCCAGAACGGCGGCGGCGGGCAGGGGCTCGGTCTTGCCGGAGGACTTCCAGCGCTGATGATGCTGCGCCCCGCCGCGATGCTTCAGCCAGCGCATCAGGGTCTTGTCGCGGCCCAGAACCTGCATGCGGTAGATGCCGAGGTTGAAGTTGTCCTCACGCCCCTTGCCCGGGCCCTTGGTGACGATCAGCGGCCAGGTGATGAGCGGCGCGGGCTCGCCCGGCCAGCAGGTCTGGACGGGGATCTCGGAAAGGTCGATCTCCTCGCCCTTCAGCACCACTTCCTGGACCGGCGCACGGCTGACGGTCTTGGGCTTCATCGACATGACGGTCTTGGCCAGGGGCAGCATGTCGAGCGCCTCGCGGAAGCCGCCCGGCGGCTCCGGCTGGCGCAGGAAGGCCAGGGTCTCGCCCACCTCGCGCAGCTCATGGGGCTCGCGGTCCATGCCCCAGGCGACCCGCTCGACCGTGCCGAAGAGGTTCACCAGCATGGGCATGCCGTAGGACTTGCCGTCCTCCACCACGTTCTCGAACAAGACGGCGGGGCCGCCCTCGGCCAGCAGGCGCGTCTGTATCTCGGTCATCTCCAGCTTCGGCGACACGGGATGCGAAACGCGCACCAGACGGCCCGAGGCTTCGAGCTTTTCGATGAAATCACGCAGCGACTGGTAGGGCATGAAAGGGGTTTGTTCCTCCGGGTTTCGTCTCAGGCCCTTAGAGGTACCTGGACTCCGCGGAAGGTCAAGCTTCCTCGACCTGCAGGACCGCGCCGTCGGCGCCGGTTATCTTGACCTTCGTGCCCTGCGGCAGGTCGGGGCCGGTGACTTTCCAGCGGCTGTCGTCCAGGCGCACGTAGCCGGTTCCGTTCTCGATCGCCTGATCCAGCGTGGTCAGGCGGCCCTCGTACTGAGCGGCGCGGCGGTTCAGCTTCCCGCTGGAACCCGCGACCTGCGCCGGGCGCACGAAGCGCAGCCAGAGCAGGACCGAGACCACGGCGAAGACGCCGAAGAACAGCAGCTGCATCTCCCAGGCCATGTCCGGGAAGAGCAGCACGACGAGACCGACGGCGGCCGCCGCGAAGCCCAGCCAGAGGAAGAAGAAGGAAGGCGCGAAAATTTCGATCGCGCCCAAAACCAGCGCGAAGACCCACCAGTACCAGAACTCGATCCCGTTGAACTCGATCATGGTCCGCCCCTTCCTACTGTTCGTGCTAGCTACCGGCCGCCCTTGCTACCGGCCGCCCTTGCCCCAGGGACCGCCCGGATCCTCGCCCCGGCCCTCGGCCATGGCGTCCTTGGCGATCTCGGCGATGCCGCCCAGCGCGCCCAGCACGTTGGTCGCCTCGACCGGCAGCATGAAGACCTTCTGGTTGGGCGAATCGGCGAACTTGCCCAGCGCTTCCAGATAGCGCTGCCCCAGAAAGTAGTTGATCGCCTGGGCGTTGCCGGCGGCGATGGCGTTCGACACGCTCTGGGTCGCCTTGGCTTCGGCCTCCGCCTCGCGCTCGCGGGCCTCGGCGTCGCGGAAGGCGGCCTCCTTGCGGCCCTCGGCCTCCAGCACGGCGGCCTGCTTCTCGCCCTCGGCGCGCAGGATCGCGGACTGCTTGGCGCCTTCGGCCTCCAGGATTTCCGCGCGCTTGTCGCGCTCGGCTTTCATCTGCCGGGCCATGGCAGCCACCAGGTCGTCGGGCGGGGAGATGTCCTTGATCTCGATGCGGGTGACCTTGACGCCCCAGGGCGCGGTCGCCTCGTCGACGATGGTCAGCAGGCGCGCGTTGATCTGATCGCGTTCGCTCAACAGCTCGTCCAGGTCCATGGAGCCCATCACGGTGCGCAGGTTGGTGGTCGAAAGGTTCAGGATCGCGCGCTCCAGATCGTTGACCTCATATGCGGCCTTGGGCGCGTCGATCACCTGATAGAAGACCACGCCGTCCACGCTGACCACCGCGTTGTCGCGGGAAATCACGTCCTGGGAGGGAACGTCGAGCACGGTCTCGCGCATGTTCAGTCTGGCGCCGATCCTGTCGACGAAGGGCACGATCACTGAAAGGCCGGGGGAAAGCGTACGCGTGTAGCGCCCGAAGCGCTCCACCGTGTACTCCATGCCCTGAGGGATCGACTTGACCCCCATGAAGACGATGATGATGGCCAGCAGGACGAAGGCCAGGACGAAGATGGCAAAGCCTTCCATGGCTTCTTGCTCCTCTCAAGAAGGACCTCTTCCGGGTCCGAATATCAGCTCTGCGTCAGGCGGGTGGCCCGCGTCATTTGGCTGCTTGCGTCACCTCTGAACTTGTAATAGTTCCCGAGCATGACGAATTTGCAATGTAAAAGCGGTTTACGGCTGACCGACTCCGGCCCTGAGCGGTTACCTTGATACTTTGAGGGTTAAGAACCGGTTGCTTCGCTAAGTTGTTGTGTTGCGCCGATTCGACGGATTGGTTACGCTTTCATTGCAAGCCGGAACTCGAGAGCTTAGAGCCACTAAAGGCAAGAGGCAGATGCAAAAGTACTGGGTTGTTGGTGGTGAGTACCAGGACACCAAATTCGAGGCGATTATCGGCGGCCAGGAAGATTGGGTCGGACCCTTCGAAACCTACAGTGAGGCAGAGAAGGAATGGGCCAAGCTGGCGTGGATGACGGTGGACGATTGCCATCGCCGCTATCGCATCGAACAGGCGGACCCGGACCAGCCGCCGGCCTGCACCGACTGACCGGCCTATAGCCGGCCCCAGCCGGGGCGGATGAGACCGAGACCGAGGGGACGGCCGGGGACAGCTGGTTGCCGGAAGTGGCTCTCTCTGTACGCCTCATCCCTGGAAAGAAAATGGTCTGGAAACTCCCTGAAGACGATGCCGGACTCCTGGCCCTCGCCAAGGGCTATCCCTATGAATCGCCAGAGGAATCCTATCTCTACCGCGACGGCGGCCTGTTGGACATCTCGGCGGCTGACTTCGCCGGCCGTACGCCCGTCATAGGCCATGGGTCGAACCGGGCGCCCTCCCAGATCCATCGCAAGTACGGCCATTTGAGCGGCCGGGACTCGGAAATCCCGGTGACCCTCGCCTGGCTCACGGACTACGACATCGTCTATTCCGCCCACGTGACCCGCTATGGGGCGATCGCCTCCACCCTGCAGCACGCGCCGGGATGCCGGGTGCGGGTCGCGGTCACCTGGCTGGACCCCGCCCAGCTCGCCTACATGCACAAGACCGAGGGCTTCTACAGCTACGGCAGTTTGACCGGCGCGGAGCTCTTGGTGGAGGACGGGCCCTCCGGGCCGGTCGAGGCCTTCGTCTACCGGGGCGACCACGGCTGCCTGCCCGTGGCGGGCGCGCCGGTGGGGCTGGCTGCGGTCACCGGCGAAGGGCGGCCCCACGCCCTGCTGTCGCAGGAGGAGGTGCTGGCCGAGGTGCACAGGCGTTTCGGCGACGGCTCTCCGCTGGAGCAGAGCATCCTTTCCACCGTGCGCGACCGGGAGGCGCGCAAGCGCGTGCTGGAGGCCATGGGCCGCGAATCGCTCCATGCCGACTGGCCGCACTTCCGGCCGCACTTGGAAGGGCTCTGAAGGGAGCCCGAACGGCTACTGGCCCTCGCCCCGCGGGTCTTCCCGCAGGAGGGCGTAGAGCAGGTGGTCGCGCCACTCGCCATCGATGCGCAGGTATTCGCGGGCATAGCCCTCGTACTGGAAGCCGACCTTCTCCAGCAGCTTGCGGCTGGCCTCGTTCTGCGGCAGGCAGGCTGCCTCCAGACGGCGCAGCCCGATGCGTCCGAAGGAGAAGTCGGCGAGCGCCAGCAGGGCTTCGGTCATGTAGCCCTTGCGGGCATGGCTTTCGCCCACCCAATAGCCGACGGCGGCGGTCTGGGCGACGCTGCGGCGCAGGTTGGAGAGGGTAATGCCGCCGACCAGCCGGTCGTCCTCTTGAGTGAACACGAAAAAGGCGTAGCCGTTGTCCTGCCGCCATTCCTGAACGTAGTGGCGCAGGCGCCGGCGGTAGGCGCTGCGGCTCAGCGCGTCATGCGCCCAGGTTGGCTCCCAGGGAATCAGGAAGGACCGGCTTTCCTCGCGCACCGCGGCCCAGGCGCGGTAGTCCCGCCCGAGGGGCGGGCGGAGGTAGATGCGCCCGCGCAGCTGCCGGAAGGACTGGGCTTCGCGGCGGGTGAAGAAAGGCAGCAGCATGGTCATGGGACGCAGCCTGCCTCGACCGCGCTCACGCCACCAGACGGGCGCGCAGGCTGTCGAAGGACTCCAGATTGGCGAGCGGGCCGATGCCCGCCAGGGTGGGTTCCGCGCTCGCGAGGCGCAGGGCCAGTCCGCGCACATCTTCCAGGGTCACGGCTTCGAGCTTGCCGAGCATCTCCTCGGGCGTGACGGGCCGCCCGCGCGTCAGCAGTTGCCGGGCCAGGGACTCGCACCGCTGGCTGGAGCTCTCCAGCCCCATCAGCAGGGAGGAACGCAGCTGCGCGCGGGCCCGCTCCAGCTCCTCCTGATCGGCGGTGCGGGCGACCTCGGCCAACTGATCGCAGATCACCGGCATCAGCTCCCCGGTCTCCGCCTCGCCGGTTCCCGCGTAGATGCCGAAGAGCCCGCTGTCCTCGTAGGCGGAGTGGAAGGCGTAGATGGAATAGACCAGGCCGCGCTTTTCGCGCACCTCCTGGAACAGCCGGGAGGACATGCCGCCGCCGAGCAGCGTCGCCAGCAGGTTAATGCCATAGACCTCGTCGTCGAGCTGCGCCACGCCGGGCAGCCCCAGCAGCAGGTGCGCCTGCTCCAGGGTCTTGTCCTCGCGGTATTCGCCGCCGGTGTAGCGCGCGCCTTCGGGCGGAAGACCGCCTTCTCTCGGGGCCAGCCCCTCGAAAGCGCGCGAGACCAGTTCGACCAGCCGCTCGTGGTCGACCCGGCCCGCCGCGCTCACCACCATGCGCTCGGGGCGGTAATGCTCGGCCATGTAGCCTTGAAGCTGGTCACGGCTGATGTTCCGGATGATCTCCGCCTCGCCCAGGATGGGCCGGCCCAGCGACTGCGCGGGAAAGGCCGTGGCCTGGAAATGGTCGAAGATGATGTCGTCCGGCGTGTCCTGGGCCTGCCCCAGTTCCTGGAGAATGACGCTGCGCTCCCGCTCCAGCTCCTGCGGATCGAAGGTGGAGCGCTGCATGATGTCGGCCAGCAGATCGACGCCCAGCGGAAGGTCGTCGGCCAGAAGGCGCAGGTAATAGGCGGTCATCTCGCGGCTGGTGAAGGCGTTGATGTAGCCGCCGACATCCTCGATCTCGCGCGCGATGTCATAGGCGCTGCGGTTCTCGGTGCCCTTGAAGGCCATGTGCTCCAGCATGTGGGCGATGCCGTTCATCTCCGCCGGCTCATGGCGCGTGCCGACAGCCACGAAAACCCCGAGCGCGAGGCTCGCGACATCCGGGCGGCTGTCGCTGGCGACCCTCAGGCCGCTTTCCAGGCGGGTGACCTTCACGTTTTGCATCTAGCCCTTCTGCAAGGTAAGCGATTGAGAATCGTCGATGAGCCGTTCGATGTGGTCAAGCCCGGCTTCGACGTCAACTGCGTACTCAGGCCTTTCATAAAGGTCGGCGAGACGCTCGGGCAAGGTCGGGCGGATGCCCGTGGCCTTCTCCACCGCGTCCGGGAACTTCGCCGGGTGGGCCGTCGCCAGCGCCACCACGGGGCTTTCCAAGCGGGGCAGGGTCACGCGCGCGGCGGAGACGCCGATCGCGGTATGGGGATCGAGCAGTTCGCCGTTCGCCTCCCGCTCCGCGCCGATCACGGCCAGCGTCCCCTCGTCGTCCAGGCGGTAGCCCGAGAAGGTGCCCTGCAGCTTGGAGAGCGCGGCGTCGGAGACGGAAAAGCGCCCCTCCTTGCGGAAGCGCTGCATGATCTCCGACACCTCCGCGCCCTGACGTCCGGTCAGGTCGAACAGCAGCCGCTCGAAGTTGGAGGAAACCTGGATGTCCATGGAAGGCGAATAGCTGGGCTCGACCCCCTCGATCACCATGTTCCCGTCGGCCAGGAAGCGGGTCAGGATATCGTTCTTGTTGGAGGCGACGACGAGCCGCTCGATGGGCAGGCCCATGGCCTTGGCCGCGTAGCCCGCATAGACGTTGCCGAAGTTGCCGGTGGGCACGGAAAAGCTGATCGGCCGTCCCGGCGCGCCGAGGCTGAGCGCTGCGGAAAAGTAATAGACGATCTGGGCCATGATCCGCGCCCAGTTGATCGAGTTGACGGCGGAGAGCCGGTGCCGGTCGCGGAAGGCATGGTCGTTGAACATGGCCTTCACGAGGTCCTGGCAGTCGTCGAAGCTGCCCGCGACCGCCAGGTTGTGCACATTGTCGTCGTCGATGGTGGTCATCTGGCGGCGCTGCACCTCGCTGACCCGGCCCTTGGGATGCAGCATGAAGATGCTGGCGCGCTCCTTGCCGCGCACGGCCTCGATCGCCGCCGAGCCGGTATCGCCGGAGGTCGCGCCGACGATGGTCACACGGGCGTCGTGGGCTTCCAGCACCACCTCGAAGAGCTGTCCCAGCAGTTGCAGCGCCACGTCCTTGAAGGCCAGCGTCGGCCCGTGGAACAGCTCCATCAGCCAGAGATTGCTGTCCAGTTGCTTCAAGGGCGCCACCGCCCGGTGGGCGAAGGAGGCATAGGCCCTGTTGACCAGCTCCGGCAGCCTTTCCTCGGCGGCGCTGCCCGCCATGAAGGGGCGCATCACGGCGACAGCCAAATCGGGATAGGAAAGCCGCGCCATGTGGCGGAGGTCGGCCTGGGAGAACTGCGGCCAGCTTTCGGGCACGTAAAGGCCGCCGTCGCGGGCGAGCCCGGTCAGCAGCACCTCGTCGAAGCTGAGCGCAGGGGCTTCGCCCCGTGTCGATAGGTAGCGCATGGCTTGCGGTCTTCTCTTGGTTCCAATCCTGGCGGCGCGCCACCTTACTGAGGCCGCGCCCGGCAAACAAGCAGCGGAGCGCTCAGGCGCACTCCAGATACCGCCGCTTCAGGTGCCCCTTGAAGGTATCGGCATCGAGCGGACGGCCGGTGGCCTCCTCCAGGAGTTCGTCGCCGCTCAAGAGAGAGCCGCGGCCATGCACCTTGTCGCGCAGCCAGGCCATGAGCGGCGCGAAGTCGCCTTTGGAGAGCGCTGCAGGTATCTCCGGCTTGTCCGCCACCGCCTGGGCGAAGAGTTGGGCGGCCGTCATGGCGCCCAGGGTGTAGGTCGGGAAGTAGCCGAACGCGCCGTCGTACCAATGGATGTCCTGCAGGACTCCGAGGCGGTCTTCGGGCGGACGGATGCCCAGGAGTTCCTCCAGCCCATCGTTCCAGGCCGCGGGCAGGTCATCGAGCGGCAGGTCGCCGGCGATGAGCGCGCGCTCCAACCGGTAGCGCAGGATCACGTGCGCCGGATAGGTCACCTCGTCGGCGTCCACCCGGATGAAGCCCCGCTCCACCCGGCGATAGTGGGACAAGAGGTTCTCCGGCTCCCAGGCCGGGCCTTCGCCGCCCATGATCTCCTTGGCCAGCGGGGCCATGAAGGTCATGAACTCGCGGCCCCGGCAGGCCTGCATCTCGATCAGCAGCGACTGGCTTTCGTGCAGGGTCATGCCCCGCGCCTCGCCGACCGGCTGGCGGCGCCAGTCCTTGGGCAGGCCGCGCTCGTACTGGGCGTGGCCGCTTTCGTGCAGCACGCCCATCATGGCCGAGAGGAAGTTTTCCTCGTCGTAGCGCGTGGTGATGCGGCTGTCCTCCGGCGTGCCGCCGCTGAAGGGGTGCAGGGAGACATCCAGCCGCCCGCTGCGGAAATCGAAGCCGACGGCCTCGATCAGCTTGCGGGCCAGCGCCTCCTGACGGGCCTGCGGGAAGGGGCCGGCAAGGGGCAGCGGGTTCGGATTGGCGGCCTGGCGTTCCAGCACCTGCTCAAGGAACCCGGGCAGGAAAGCGGCCAGATCCTCGAACACGGGGTCGATGCGCTCTGCCCGATTGCCCGGATCGAACTGGTCGAGCAGGGCGTCATAGGGCGAGAGGCCGAGGGCCTCGCCCTTGACCCTGGCGACCTCGCGCTGAATGGCGAGAAGCTCGGCCAGATAGGGCTTTACCGCCGCGAAGTCGGATGCCGGGCGGGCCCGGCGCCAGGCCATCTCACTGCGCCGTGTGGCCCGACTCTCGGCTTCCACCAGATCGGCGGGCACGGCGTTGGCATGCAGCCAGCGGCGCTTCATCTCCCGCAGGTTGGCCTGCTGCCAGGCGTCCAGTCCCTTGCCGTTCTCCTCTGCCTCGGCGAGCCAGTCCGAGAGGCGCGGGTCGGTGATCATCTCGTGGCTCGTGAGGCTTAGCGCGGCCAGCTGCTCGCCACGGGATTCGGCTGAGTCCTCCGGCATGATGGTCGCCAGGTCCCAATGGAGAAAGCCGGCCGCCTCATCGAGGGCGGCGATCCGCCTAAAGCGGGTCTCCAGATTTTGATAGGCCGAAGGAGCGTTCATGGATGGGTCTGTTCCCTATTGTCTTTCGCGTGTCTCACGGCCCCGCGCGAAGCCGAACAGCAGATAGATGCCGATCAGGCCGCCCGAAAGCGCGAACCAGGTGAGGGCGTATTCCAAGTGGTTGTTGGCCAGCGTGATGGCCGGGGGCAGAGGCAGCGGCAGGCTTTCGTCTCCCGGTTGCCTCTTCAAGGACACGTAAAGCTCCGTCTCCGGGTCTTCAAGGCCCGCCGCCGCGGTCATGGCGTCCAAATCATAGTAGAGCCAGCGGTTCTTTTCCGGATCGTTGACCGGGCGGAAGCTTTCCATGCCGCTCCAGCCGCCGGGGCGCAGGATGCCCTCGATGGTGATCGGTCCCTCCGCCGCCTCGCCGGTCCGGGTCGCGGGGTCCAGGCGCTGCGGCGGCAGCCAGCCGCGGCTGACGATCACGCCGCGCCCCTCCTTGGTCACGAAGGGCGCGGCCAGCTCCTCCCCGGTCATGCCCTGATAACTGCGGCCCGGAAACAGGAACTCGCGCCCCTCCAGAAACTGCCCGGTCAGACGGACGCTGCGGTAGGAGAGGTTGGCGAGATCGTGGGGCGGACGGGGCAGTTCGGTGAGCGGCGGCGCCTCGGAACGGGCGCGGAGATCGTCGATCAGGCCCTGCTTCCATTCCAGCCGATGAAGCTGCCAGACACCCAGGGTCACCAGGACGCAAAAGACGATGAGACAGGAAAGACTGGCCCAGAACCCGGGCCGGAAACGCCGGTCAGTCATACTTCGTGGTGCCGCTGTCGCTGGCCCTGTGGCGGTATTGCAGCGCGATCATGAGGCCCTTGAGCGGGCGCAGGAGGAGGAGGGCGCCGCCCAGGACCAGCACGATCCCCAAGAGGGGCGTGACCCAGACCGGCGGTTCATAGATGAACTCCACGAACACGATGAGAGGCACGACCGTGAACCCCAGGATGAAGATCATGAAAACAGCCGGTCCATCGCCGCTATCCGCCTTGGAGAAGTCCAGGCCGCAGGCTTCACAGGCCTTGCGAAGCGTCAGGAACCCCTGGAACAGGCGGCCCTTCCCGCAACGCGGGCAGCGGCATTTCAGGCCGACGGCGTAGGGGGAAACTACCGGGCGGTACCCGCTGCCGCTCATGAACTCCCAGGCTTTCTCCGGAACGCGGGGAACCTTGTTACGGGCCCGCCCACCAGTAGACGAAGGTGAAGAGGAAGAGCCACACCACGTCCACGAAGTGCCAGTACCAGGCCGCCGCCTCGAAGCCGAAGTGATGGTCCGGCGTGAAGTGGCCGGCGAGGCCCCGGAAGAAGCAGACCAGCAGGAAGATCGTGCCGATCAGCACGTGCGCGCCGTGGAAGCCGGTGGCCATGTAGAAGGTCGAGGCGTAGATGCCGTCGGTGAAGCCGAAGGCGGCGTGGCCGTACTCGTAGGCCTGCAGCGCGGAGAAGGCCGCGCCCAGCAGGACGGTCAGGCCGAGACCCTGCAGGAATTGCTGGCGGTTGCCTTCACGCAGGGCGTGGTGGGCCCAGGTGACGGTGCAGCCGGAGAGCAGCAGGACCAGGGTGTTGAGGAAGGGGATGTCGAAGGGATCGAAAGCCTCGATGCCCTCCGGCGGCCAAACACCGCCGGTGGCTGCGACGCGGCCCACCTGCTTCGCCTCGTCGAAGAACAGACTGGCGTCGAAGAAGGCCCAGAAAAAGGCCGCGAAGAACATCACCTCGGACGCGATGAACAGCAGCATGCCGTAGCGCAGGCCGATCTGGACCACCGGGGTGTGATGTCCCTGATACTCGCCCTCGCGCACCACGTCGCGCCACCATCCGAACATCGTGCCGGCGACCATCAGCAGGCCGACCGGCAGCAGCCAGGCCGTCACGTCGTGCATGAAAAGCACCATGCCGACTGCGGTGACGCCGCCGGCGAACGCGCCGACCAGCGGCCAGGGGCTGGGGTCCACCAAGTGGTACGGATGGTTCTGATGACTGCCTTCGCTCATTCTTTCATTCCCCTCCAACGTCGCGGCAGAGCCGCTCGGTCAGTTGATGGTCCGGGCTTCGGCTTTTCCGCCGCTGCCGTCGTTGATCTGGCTCACCTGCTCCTTGGCCGACTCGCCGCGCGCCTTGTCCTCGGGCGTGCGGAAGAAGGTATAGGACAGCGTGATTGTCTTCACGTCGTCAAGGTTGGGGTCTTCGTCGATTGCCGGGTCGACGAAGAAGTTCACCCCCATGTCCACCTGCTCTCCTGGCTCCAGCGTCTGCTCGTCGAAGCAGAAGCAGTGGATCTTGTTGAAGTACTGGCCCGCCTTCAGCGGCGTCACGTTGAAGGTGGCGTGCCCCGTGGTCGGAACCTCGGCCTTGCTGGCCGCCTTGTAGAAGGTCAGGCCCTGTTCGCCGACCTTCAGCGAAATCTCGCGCTCGCCGGGCTGGAAGCTCCAGGGCAAGTCGCTGTCGATGTCGGCGTTGAAGCGGACCTTGATGACGCGCTCCAGGGCTTTCTCGGGCAGGGTCTCAGCCACCTGCGTGGTGCCGCCCAGGCCCGTCACCTGACAGAAGATCTGATAGAGGGGCACCGCCGCGAAGGAAAGCCCGACCATGCCGCAGACCAGGCCGCTCAGCAGCAGCGCCGTGGCGGCGTTGCTGCGCTTTGCCTTGCGTGCGGTTTGGGTCGTCTCTTCGCGCATGGCCTTCTCAGCTCATCCTCAGGATCGCGACGATGTAGAACAGCACCACCAGGGTCACGAGCCCGGCGAGCATGGCGAGGTTCTTGCCCCGCTGACGGCGGTGCACCTCGCTGTTCGAATTGCTGCGCTTTGAATCGCTCATGTCCTTTGCGCCGTTCCCTCGCCGTTACCAGTTCAACCAGTTGCTCGCCGCGCTATCCACCATCAGAAGGGCGAAGAGCACGAAGAGGTAGAGGATCGAATAACCGAATGTCTGCTTGGCCGCCGCCGTGCCCTCCTCGCGGAGAATGCGAACGGCCAGACCGATGAAGCCCAGCGACATGATCCCGGCGACCGCGCCGTAGGCCCAGCCAGCCGTGCCCAGGAGGCTCGGCAGCAGAGACACCGGCAGCAGCGCGATGCAGTAGTAGAGGATCTGACGCTTGGTGGTCTTGACGCCGGAGACGACCGGCAGCATGGGAACCCCGGCCTTGGCGTAGTCGCTCTTGGCGAAGAGCGCCAGCGCCCAGAAGTGCGGCGGGGTCCAGAGGAAGATCAAGAGGAAGAGCGCAATGGACTCCAGGCTGACCGAGCCGGTGACGGCGGCCCAGCCGATCATCGGCGGAAAGGCGCCCGCCGCGCCGCCGATCACGATGTTCTGCGGCGTGCGGCGCTTCAGCCAGATGGTGTAGACGAAGACGTAGAAGAGGTTGGCGAGCGCCAACAGAGCGGCCGCCGCCCAGTTGACGGCCAGACCCATCATCATGGTCGAGAGGATCGAAAGCGCGACCCCGAAGGCCAGGGCCTCGGCCGGCGCCACCTTGCCCTGGGGCAGGGGACGCTGGGCCGTGCGGGACATCACCGCGTCGATATCGCGCTCGTACCACATGTTGATGGCGCCCGCGGCCCCGGCGGAAACCGCGATGCAGAGGATGGCCACGGCGGCCAGGACGGGATGGAGCGAACCTGGCGCCGCCAGCAGGCCGGCAAAGGCCGTGAAGACCACCAGAGACATCACGCGCGGCTTTAGCAGCGCGATGTAATCGCGCAGTTCGCCCGGCGCGGGAAGCGCCGGGGACTGGCCGTCGAGATGGAGACTGGTGTCGCTCACGCTTGCTCTTTCAGTCAGAGGTGCCTAGCGGCTCTGACCGCGCATCACTTGATGCGCGGCAGATCCTCGAAGGTGTGGAACGGCGGCGGAGAGGAAACGCTCCACTCCAGCGTCGTCGCGCCTTCGCCCCAGTAGTTCTCTCCCACCTTGCGTCCGCTGGTCAGGGTCTTCAGCGCCACGAAGACGAAGAAGACGGTGGCCGCGAGCGAGATGTAGGTGCCGAAGGACGAGACCATGTGCCAGCCGGCAAAGGCGTCCGGATAGTCCGGATAGCGGCGCGGCATGCCCTGAAGCCCCAGGAAGTGCTGCGGGAAGAAGGCGAGGTTGACGCCCACGAAGGTCATCCAGAAGTGCAGCTTGCCGGCCCACTCGGGGTACTGGTGTCCGCTCATCTTGCCGATCCAGTAGTAGAAGCCCGCGAAGATCGCGAAGACCGCGCCCAGGCTCAGCACGTAGTGGAAGTGCGCGACCACGTAGTAGGTGTCGTGCAGCGCCGTGTCGATGCCCGCGTTGGCCAGGACCACGCCGGTCACGCCGCCCACGGTGAAGAGGAAGATGAAGCCGACCGCCCAGAGCATGGGCACGTCGAACTTCATGGAGCCGCCCCACATGGTGGCGATCCAGGAGAAGATCTTAACGCCCGTGGGCACCGCGATGATCATGGTGGCCAGCGTGAAATAGGCCTTGGTGTCCACGTCCAGACCCACGGTGAACATGTGGTGCGCCCAGACGATGAAGCCGACCACGCCGATCGACACCATGGCGTAGGCCATGCCCAAATAACCGAAGACCGGCTTCTTGGAGAAGGTCGAGACGATGTGGCTGATGATGCCGAAGGCCGGCAGGATCATGATGTAGACCTCGGGGTGGCCGAAGAACCAGAAGAGGTGCTGGAACAGGATCGGGTCACCGCCGCCGGCGGGATCGAAGAAGGCCGTGCCGAAGTTGCGGTCGGTCAGCAGCATGGTGATCGCGCCGCCCAGAACCGGCACCGCCAGAAGCAGCAGGAAGGCCGTGATCAGCATGGACCAGACGAACAGCGGCATCTTGTGCAGCGTCATGCCGGGCGCGCGCATGTTGAAGATGGTCGTGATGAAGTTGATCGCGCCCAGGATCGAGCTGGCGCCCGCCAGGTGCAGCGCGAAGATCGCCATGTCGACGCTCATGCCCGGATGGCCGAGCGAAGAGGAGAGCGGCGGATAGACGGTCCAGCCGGTGCCGGCGCCCTGGTCGACGAAGGCCGAGCCCAGCAGCAGCAGGAAGGCCGGGGCGAGCAACCAGAAGGAGATGTTGTTCATGCGCGGGAAGGCCATGTCGGGCGCGCCGATCATCAGCGGCACGAACCAGTTGCCAAAACCGCCAATCAGCGCGGGCATCACCACGAAGAACACCATGATCAGCCCGTGGGCCGTGATGATTACGTTCCAGAATTGACCCGGGTCGTTGGACATGTACTGCAGCACCTGGATGCCAGGCTCCTGCAATTCCATGCGCATGATGCCGGAGAAGGCGCCGCCGATCAGGCCCGCGATGACCGCGAAGATCAGATAGAGCGTGCCGATGTCCTTGTGGTTCGTGGAAAAGAGCCAACGCGCCACGAAACCGGGCTTGTGGTCGTGATGATCGTGAGCCGCAGCTTCAGCCATGATCTCTTCCTCCTGACAAAATTATTGTTCGGCGCTGTCGGCCAGCTGCACGGCGGGTGCCGGCGCAGGCTCGACGCGCGCGAAGGTGTTCTTGGCCTCTTCGACCCAGGCGGTGAATTCCTCCTTGGTGACGGCCTTGATGGCGATCGGCATGTAGGCGTGGCCCGTGCCGCAGATCTCCGAGCACTGGCCGTAGAAGGTCGTGCCCGCGTACTTGGGATCGATCTTCACCCAGGTCTCGTTCAGTCGGCCGGGTACCGCATCCTTCTTCACGCCGAAGGCGGGCATGGCGAAGGAGTGCAGAACGTCGCCGGCGGTGACGATCACGCGCACCGTGGTGTCGACCGGCAGGACCACGTAGTTGTCGGTGTCCAGCAAGCGCTTCTGACCCGGCTGCAAATCCTCCTCGGCGACCATGTAGGCGTCGAAGGCAAAGTTCCCGTGGTCCGGATACTCGTAGTTCCAGTACCACTGATGGCCGGTCGCCTTGATGGTCATCTCGGCGTCCTCGACCACGTCGGTGTAATAGAGAAGCCGCATGGAGGGGACGACGATCACCAGCAGGATCAAGACCGGAACGACGGTCCAGACCACCTCGATCAGCGTGTGGTGGGTCGTCTTGGAGGGGGTCGGGTTCCGCTTCTCCGAATAGCGCCACATCACGTAGATCAGAAGTCCCAGGACGAAGACCGAGATCGCGGTGATGATCACCAGCAAGAGGTCATGGAAGCCCTCGATGCGCTCCATCACCGGCGTGGCCGCCTCTTGGAAGTTCATGTACCAGGCCTGCGGTTCGGCGGCGAGGGCCGGAAGGGCCAAGCCAAGTCCGACCGTCAGGAGACCGAAGAAAACGCCAAGTCGCGTCCCTTTTGCCATGCTTTCAGCCTTTCCCACTTCGTGTCCTTAAGTTCGGTGCGTTCCCAAAGGGCGGCGCAGTCTCTCAGGAGCTGCGAATGATCCCTTCCCCAAAAGTCGTGCGGACCCTAGCGCAACTCCTTGCCAGCGACAAGCCGGAGAGCGCGGTTTTCCGCCCGCCGCTCCTCTGTCTAAAACAGTCTAGACTCTAACCTAGGCGCTGTCGCCGCGGAGGCTTGCGACCTTGTGTCGCGAACCAGCACAGGCGGCTTTCAGTTCTGTTCCCTGCTGACGATGCGGCGGATGCGGCGCACCACCAGCAACGCGGAGCCAGCGATCACCGGCACCGATACCGCGAGGATGATCTCGACCGGCACGGCGAGACCGGTCTGCTTCAGTCCCTTGGCCAGATAAGCGATCAGACCCACGCCGTAGTAGGTGACGGCGGCGATGGAGAGGCCTTCGACCGTTTCCTGGAGGCGCAACTGCAAGCGCGCCCGGCGGTCCATGGAGTGCAGCAGGTTGCGGTTCTGCTCCTCCAGCTGAATGTCGACCCGCGTGCGCAGCATCTGGCTGGCGCGCGCCAGGCGTTCCGACAGGCTTTCCATGCGCTGCGCGACAGCCTCGCAGGTGCGCATGGCGGGGGCGAGGCGGCGGTCCATGAACTCGCCGAACTGCTGATAGCCCTCCAGCCGCGATTCCCTCAATTCCTCGATGCGCTTGGAGACTAGGGCATGATAGGCGCGCGCCGCGCCGAATCGGTAGTTGGTGGCCGCTGCCGCCTGCTCCAGCTCGCCCGCCAGATTCGTGAGGTCGGCCAGCAGGTTCTTCTCGTCCTCTGTGTTCTCCAGGGCGCCCATGGCGTCCATGGTGCCCGAGAGCTGCTTGCCGATCTTGTCGAGCTTGCGGCTGACCTCCTTGGCAATGGGAAAGGCCAGCAGGGCCATGGTCCTGTAGGTCTCGATTTCGAGAAGCCGCTGCAAGAGGCGCCCGGCGCGGCGGGGGGCGAGCCCGAAATCGCGAATCAGCAGGTGGCCGAAGCCGTCGCCATTGATCCAGAAGTCCATGAAGGCGCTGGCGTGCCCGTCGGCGACCTGCGCGCCGGCGAAGGATTCCGCGCCGAACAGCCGCGCCAGATCGTCACCCGAACGCTCCGGCGCGTCGGCGGCCTCCATGGCGGCGTGAATGCCGACCATCAGTTCGCCTGGGATGCCCTCGACCCAGTCCCTGGGCACGGTGTCGAGGATCGGGTTCTCGAAGGGGTTGGCCGCCACCGGCTCGCTGCGGAAGAAGGTGTAGGTCGAGAACTCGGTGTGGCGCTCCCACTTCAGCCGGAACGGTCCGAAGTCCGCCATGAAGTGGTTCATGTCCTCGGCCGGCCCGGCGATGTTGTAGCGCTTGCAGAGCTTCAGGATGTGCGCGCGGTCGTCCTCGGCGCCGGCGTCGCCGCTCAGCATCGCCAGGTGCGTCGCGCGTTCGGGCGCTTGCAGCACGGCATAGGGCCGGGCATGCACCTCGATCGTCAGGGCTTCGCGTTGCGGGTGATCCTTAAGTCCGTAGCGTTCGGTTGGCATGGCGGCGAAATCCGGCCTTTCTTTGACGGGTCGTGGCGTCCATATAGTGGACAGATGCAAGCCTGAATAGAAGAGCGGAGTTCGAACGTGAGCCACATCGCCGCAACCGACGATCTTTTTTTCAACCGCGCCGGCATGGACCGCGCCAAGGTCGAACGCCTGGTCGATGACAACCTGAAGGCGGGCGACGACGGGGAACTCTTTCTAGAATACCGCCTGTCCGAGGGACTCGCCTTCGATGACGGCCGTCTCAAGAACGCCAGCTTCGACACGGCCCAAGGCTTCGGCCTGCGCTCGGTGGCGGGCGAGGCGGCGGCCTACGCCCACGCCAGCGAACTGACCGAGGAGGCCATCGCCCGCGCCGGAGAGACCGTCCGCGCGGTGCAGAGTGGCCATTCTGGCAGCTGGGCGGCGGGCCCGCAGGGCACGAACCGGCAACTTTACGGCGAGATCAATCCGCTGGACGGCGTCTCCTTCGAGGAGAAGGTGAAGCTGCTCGCCGAGATCGACGCCTATGCCCGCGCGAAGGACTCCAGGGTGCGACAGGTTTCCTGTTCCCTTTCCGGGGAATGGCAGGCGGTGCAGATTCTCCGCGCCGGCGGCGAGCGCATGGCGGACATCCGTCCGCTCGTGCGCCTCAACGTCGCGGTCGTGGTGGGCGAGGGCGACCGCATGGAAAGCGGCAGCTTCGGCAGCGGCGGGCGCGCCGGGTACGAAGCCTACATCGACCCCGCCAACTGGCGCGCCAGCGTGGACGAGGCGCTGCGCCAGGCGCTTGTGAACCTCAAATCCGTCGCCGCCCCGGCGGGCGAGATGACCGTGGTGCTGGGGCCGGGTTGGCCCGGCATCCTGCTGCATGAAGCCATCGGTCATGGCCTGGAGGGCGACTTCAACCGCAAGAAGACCTCGGCCTTCGCCGGTCTGCTCGGGGAGCGGGTCGCCGCGCCGGGCGTGACCGTGGTGGACGACGGGACCCTTTCCGACCGCCGCGGCTCGCTCACCATCGATGACGAGGGCACACCCAGCCAGCGCAGCGTCCTGATCGAGGATGGCAAGCTGGTGGGCTACATGCAGGACCGCCAGAACGCGTCCCTCATGGGCATGAAGCCGACCGGCAACGGGCGGCGCGAGTCCTACGCCCACATCCCCATGCCGCGCATGACCAACACGGTCATGCTGGCGGGCGACAAGGCGCCGGAGGAGATCCTGTCCAGCGTCAAGGACGGCCTCTACGCGGTGAACTTCGGCGGCGGGCAGGTGGACATCACCTCAGGCAAGTTCGTCTTTTCCTGCACCGAGGCCTACCGGGTCGAGAACGGCAAGGTCGGCGCGCCGGTCAAGGGCGCGACCCTGATCGGCAACGGTCCGGACGTCCTGACCAAGGTGAAGATGATCGGCAACGACATGAAGCTCGACCCCGGTGTGGGCACCTGCGGCAAAGCGGGTCAGGGCGTGCCGGTCGGCGTCGGCCAGCCGACCCTCCTGATCGAGGGTCTGACGGTGGGCGGCACGGCGGCTTGAGGTCCCGGCCCCTTAAGGCCACTTCACCTCGGGCGGCATGGACATGAGGATCGCCTCGGTGTTGCCGCCGGTCATCAGGCCGAACTTGGTGCCCCGGTCGTAGAGCAGGTTGAACTCCACATAGCGGCCGCGCCGGATTAACTGGTGCTCGCGGTCCTCCGCCGACCAGGGCTCGTCCATGTGGCGCGCCACCAGCTTGGGGTAGATGTCGAGAAAGGCCCGGCCGACATCCTGGGTGAAGGCGAAGCTCGCATCCCAGTCCTCCTGGCTGTCGGCTTCCAGGTAATCGTAGAAGATGCCGCCGACGCCGCGCGGTTCGCCCCGGTGCTTCAGATGAAAATAGTCGTCGCACCAGGCCTTGAAGCGTTCGTAGTAGTCGCCGCCGTGCTTGTCGCAGGCCGCCTTCAAGGCGGCGTGGAAGTCATCGGTGTCCTGCTGGACCGGCTTCATGGGGGTCAGGTCCGCGCCGCCCCCGAACCAGGCCTTGGAGGTGACGATGTGGCGGGTGTTCATGTGAACCGCCGGCACCTTCGGGTTCTGGAGATGGGCCACCAGGGAGATGCCGCTGGCCCAGAAACGCGGATCCTCCTCGGCGCCGGGAATCTGCTTTCGGAACTCGGGTGAGAACTCGCCGTGCACGGTGGAGGTGTTGACGCCGACCTTTTCGAAGACGCGGCCCTTCATCACCGACATGACGCCGCCGCCGCCCTCGGGCCGGTCCCAGGCCGTCTGTTGGAAGCGCCCGGCCTCCTGCCGGTTGGCGCGGCCCGCCGCTTCTTCGCCGACTTCGTCTTCAAGCGATTCGAAGGCGGCGCAGATGGAATCCCGCAAGCTCTCGAACCATTTCCTGGCAGTTTCTTTCCTCTGCTCGACCTGCGTCACGGCGTCGCTCCCTCGATGCGTTAGTTGTTCGGCTCCCCGGTTTTGCTGGAGACCATAGGCAAGGCGGGGCGAACAGCGCCACTCAAAAAATGGCGGTCACGCGGCCGGACCGCTGAGGGCCTCCAGGCCGCCGGTCTGGCGCAGGGCCTCTCCGGCGGCCAGCGCCCCGGCGACCGCCACGTTCAATGACCGCAGACCCGCGCGCATCGGAACGACGAGGCGGGCATCGGCGGCGGCGTGCACCTCCGGCGGCACTCCGGCGCTCTCCCGTCCCAGAAGAAGCGTGTCGCCGGCCTGGAACTCAAAGCGCTGATAGGGCTGGTCGCCGGCCGTGGTCAGCAGCACCAGCCGGCCGGGCAGACGCGCCATGAAAGCCTCCCAATCCTGATGCCTTTCCAGGGCCGCCAGTTCCAGATAGTCCATGCCGGCGCGCCGCAGCTGCCGGTCCGAAAGCGCGAAGCCGCAGGGCTCGATCACGTCCAGCGGGACGCCCAGGCAAGCGCCAAGCCGCAGCAGCGTGCCGCAGTTTTGCGGAATGTCCGGCTGGTAGAGAGCCAATCTGATGGTCATTGCGGGGCGCCTCCAAAAACGAAGAATGGCGATAATAATCCCATGAAGGGGCTTTGCGTTTCAGGGCGTTTTCCTCTATATCGCTGGCCTAAGACAAGGTGGCCCTATAGCCTCGGGTGCGTTGCGTCCGGCTTGGTCTGCGTCCGCGTGTCGCATGGCCGCCCTGTCGAAGGGGAATAGAGTTCGGAACTGAGGACGGGACTGGCGCGAAAATCTGGTTTTGAGAATCAGCGCGCCTTTTCGACGGAAGTCTTGTCCGCAGAGTGAGGTACTTTCGTTGACGGGTCTGCCGGGGCATAGCCTTGCGGGTCGGCCCGTTCCGCCATGCGAAGGATCAAGGGAAGGACGAAGGATGGCTGAGACGGTGCACAGCGATCATGAAGAGGGCGGCACACGCCGCGATTTCCTCTATCTAGCGACCGGCGCGATGGGCGCGGTCGGCGTGGGAGCGGTCGTTTGGCCGCTGATCGACACGCTCAACCCCTCTGCCGATGTGCTGGCTCTGGCCTCCATCGACGTGGACCTTACCCCGATCGCAGTGGGCCAGCGCATCACGGTCACCTGGCGCGGCAAGCCGGTCTTCATCGACCACCGCCCGGCCGAAGCCATTGAACAGGCGCGCGCCGTCGACGTCGCCGACCTGCGCGACCCGCAGGCGGACGAAGAGCGCGCGATCAAGCCGGAATGGCTGATCCTGGTCGGCGTCTGCACCCACCTGGGCTGCGTGCCCCTGGGTCAGGCCACGGGCAGCACCCGCGGCGAGTTCGGCGGCTGGTTCTGCCCCTGTCATGGGTCGCACTACGACACCTCCGGGCGCATCCGGAAGGGGCCCGCTCCCGAGAACCTCGCGGTTCCGGAGTACCAGTACCTTGATGACTCCACCGTGCGGATCGGGTGAGGAGAAAAGATAAATGGCTGAGATTCCCAACAATCCCGTGGTGAAGTGGATCGACCACCGTCTGCCGATCTTCACCTTCATGAACCACGAGCTTCATGAGTATCCCACCCCGAAGAACCTGAGCTACTGGTGGAACTTCGGCTCGCTCGCCGGCATCGCGCTGGTGATCATGATCGCCACCGGCATCGTGCTGGCCATGCAGTACACTGCGCACGTCGACCACGCCTTCTTCTCGGTCGAGCGCATCATGCGCGACGTGAACTTCGGCTGGCTGCTGCGCTACATCCACATGAACGGCGCCAGTTTCTTCTTCATCGTGGTCTACATCCACATGTTCCGGGGGCTCTACTTCGGCTCCTATAAGGCGCCGCGCGAGCTCTTGTGGCAGCTCGGCGTGGTGATCCTGTTGCTGATGATGGCGACCGCCTTCATGGGCTACGTGCTGCCTTGGGGACAGATGTCCTTCTGGGGCGCCACGGTGATCACCAACCTCTTCTCGGCGATCCCGCTGGTCGGCGATTCCATCGTGACCTGGCTGTGGGGCGGCTTCTCGGTCGACAACCCGACGCTGAACCGCTTCTTCGCGCTGCATTACCTGCTGCCCTTCGTGATCGTCGGCGTGGTGGTTCTGCACCTGGTCGCGCTGCACCGCTTCGGTTCGAACAACCCGCTGGGCATCGACACCAAGGGCCCGCAGGACTCCATCCCCTTCCATCCCTACTACACGGTGAAGGACCTCTTCGGGCTGGGCGTGTTCCTGATCTTCTTCGCGGGCTTCGTCTTCTTCGCGCCGAACTACATGGGTCATCCGGACAACTACATTCCGGCGGACCCCCTGGTGACGCCGCCGCACATCGTGCCGGAGTGGTACTTCCTGCCCTTCTACGCGATCCTGCGCGCCGTGCCGGACATCGGTCTCTTCGGCTTCGTTCTGGTCGAGGCCAAGCTGGCCGGCGTGATTGCGATGTTCGGCTCGATCCTGCTGCTCTTCGCCCTGCCCTGGCTGGACTCCAGCCCGGTGCGAAGCGGTAAGTTCCGCCCAATCTTCAAGCAGTTCTTCTGGATCCTGGTGATCGACGCCGTGGTCCTCGGCTATGCGGGCTCGCAGCCGGCGGAGGGTGTCTGGCTGACCATCGGTCGGATCGCCACGGCTTACTACTTCCTCCACTTCCTGGTGATCCTGCCCCTGCTCGGACGCCTGGAGCGGCCCAAGCCGCTGCCGGCCTCGATCAGTGAACCGGTCCTAAAGGGCGGCGGCAGCATGTCCGGCGCCAACGCCAAGCCGATGGAGAAGGCCTGAGCCATGAAAAGCATGTTGAAAAAAAGCGTTCTCGCCGCCGCCGTCCTGGCTTTGGGTCTCAGCGCCGCCAACCGTTCCGAAGCGGCCGGCGAGGCCATTGAAATCCCCGAGACGGAATTCAGCTTCGACGGCTTCTTCGGCACCTGGGACAAGGCGCAGTTGCAGCGCGGCTGGCAGGTCTACAACGTGATCTGTTCCTCCTGCCATTCGCTGGAGTATGTCGCCTTCCGCAACCTGGAGGACATCGGCTATTCGGAGGAGGAGGTGAAGGCCTTCGCCGCTGAGTACACGGTCTTCACCAAGCCCGACATCTACGGCTCGGTCGAGGAGGTCACGGCCGTGCCGTCCGACCGCATCCGCGGCAAGGGTGTGTTCGAGAACGCGCCCGATCTCTCGCTGATGCCCAAGGCGCGCGCCGGTGGTGCGTCCTATGTGAAGGCGTTGCTCGCGGGCTACGAAGAAGCCCCCGCCGATGTTGAGGTCCAGGACGGCCTCTACTACAACGCCTACTTCCCGGGCCACCAGATCTCCATGCCGCAGCCGCTTTGGGGCGACGACGTCTCCTACGCCGACGGCACCGAGGCCAGCATCGAACAGCAGTCCGAGGATGTGGCCGCGTTCCTGATGTGGACCGCCGAACCCCATCTTGAGGACCGCAAGCGCACCGGCGTCAAGGTGCTGCTGTTCCTGATCATCTTCACCGGCATGCTCTATGCCGTGAAGCGGAAGGTCTGGGCCGACCTGCACTAAGCCCTTCCTGATCCGCATCCGATGAGAGATGACGGGCCGCTCCCTCGCCGGGGCGGCCCGTTTTCTTTGAGCGTTGCGGGGGCGGCGGGGCCTTGGCAGACTGCTTGGCGATAGGAAAAGAACGATAACGGGGGCAAAGGGGAGGCAGCATGTCCGAGAGCAGCGAGCCGGTCATCGGCGTCATCGGCGGCAGTGGCATCTATGAGATCGAAGGCTTGGAGAACAGGGCCTGGCGTCGGGTCGAAACGCCGTTCGGCGAGCCTTCCGACGAACTGCTGTTCGGCGAGCTGGACGGTCAGAAGCTGGTCTTCCTGCCGCGTCATGGCCGGGGGCACCGCATCCCGCCCAGCCGCCTCAACTTCCGCGCCAACATCGACGCCCTGAAGCGCGCGGGCGCGACAGAGATACTCTCCCTCTCGGCGGTCGGTTCGCTCAAGGAGGAGCTGGCCCCCGGCACTTTCGTGATCGTTGATCAGTTCATCGACCGCACCTTCGCCCGCGAGAAATCCTTCTTCGACAGCGGGCTGGTCGCCCACGTGTCGCTCGCCGACCCGGTCTGCGCGCGGCTGGGCGACGCCGTGGAGGCGGTCGCCAAGGAACTGTCGCTGCCCCATGCGCGCGGTGGCAGCTATCTGGTGATGGAGGGCCCCCAGTTTTCCACCAGGGCGGAGTCCGAGCTCTACCGCCAGTGGGGCTGCTCGGTGATCGGCATGACCAACATGCCCGAGGCGAAGCTGGCCCGAGAGGCGGAGCTCTGTTACGCCACCATCGCCATGGTGACCGACTACGACTGCTGGCATCCCGACCATGGCCACGTCACGGTTGACGAGGTGATCCGCACGCTGCTGGCCAACGCCGACAAGGCGCGCGCGCTGGTGCGCGGCGTCACGCCGCGGCTGACGGCGCGCAAGGGCCCCTGTCCCAGCGGCTGCCATCATGCGCTGGACAACGCGCTCATCACCCATCCGGACGCCCGCGATCCCGCCCTGGCCGCAAAGCTGGACGCCGTCGCGGGCCGGGTTCTGGGAGGCTGAACCATGCAGGTCGCCGGTAGAAGCTATCGCTCCATCTGGCTCGACGAGGACGGCTGGGCCGTGCGGATCATCGATCAGACACTGCTGCCGCACGACTTCCGGATCGTCCGCCTGGAAACACTGGAGGAGGCCTGCCACGCGATCGCCGCCATGCAGGTGCGGGGCGCGCCCCTGATCGGCGCCACGGCGGCCTACGGCATGGCCCTGGCGCTGCGCAACAAGGCCGAGGACGCTTGGCTTGAGGAGGCGGCGGCCCGGCTGCTTGCAACCCGGCCCACGGCGGTCAACCTGCGCTGGGCGCTGGAGCGCGCGAAAACCCGGCTGAGGCCCTTGCCCCAGCAGGAGCGCGCCGCCGCCGCCTACGCCTTGGCAGCGGAGATCTGCGAGGAGGACGTCGCCATCAATCGCGCGCTGGGCGAGCAGGGCCTGCGGCTGATTCAGATTGCCCATGACCGCAAGAAGAGGCCGGAGGAGCCGGTGCGCATCCTGACCCACTGCAACGCGGGCTGGCTGGCCACGGTCGATCACGGAACGGCGCTCTCGCCGATCTTCGCCGCCAAGCGCGCGGGCTTCCCGGTGGAGGTCTGGGTCGACGAGACCCGGCCGCGCAATCAAGGGGCGAGCCTGACCGCCTGGGAGTTGGGTCAGGAAGAGATCGAGCATGCCGTGATCGCCGACAACACCGGCGGGCATCTGATGCAAAAGGGGTTGGTCGACCTCTGCATCACCGGCACGGACCGCACCACGGCGGGCGGCGATGTCTGCAACAAGATCGGCACCTACCTGAAGGCGCTCGCCGCCTACGACAATCAGGTGCCCTTCTATGTCGCGCTGCCCAGTCCAACCATCGATTGGACGCTCCACGACGGCGCGGCCATCCCCATCGAGGAGCGGGCCGCCGAAGAGGTCTCCCACATCGCCGGCAAGCTGGAGGACGGCCGGGTCGCCACGGTCGGGCTGCTGCCCGCGGGCAGCCGGGCGGTGAACTACGCCTTTGACGTGACGCCGGCCCGGCTGGTGTCCGCTCTCATCACCGAGCGCGGCGTCGCCCCGGCAAACCGGGAGGGGCTGCTTGGCCTGTTCCCCGAAATGCGCGAGCGGGCGGCAGAGGGATGAGCGCCGGCGGCCATCAGGCGGAGCGGCAAGCCCTGCTGGAAGCCGTGCGGCGCATGGCCGGCCTGGCGCTGAACGAGGGGACCGCCGGGAACCTGGGGCTGCGTGTGGACGAGGGACTGCTGGTCACCCCCTCGGCGCTTGCCTATGACGCCATGACGCCCGAGGACATGGTCCTGTTGGATTGGGAGGGCGCGGTGCTGGAGGCGCCCGACGCGCGCCGTCCGACCAGCGAGTGGCGCTTCCACCGTGACATCCTGGCGTCGCGCACGGAGCTTGGGGCCGTGGTGCACTGCCACTCACCCTACGCCACCACGATCGCCTGCCTGGGGCAATCCATCCCTGCGGTCCACTACATGGTGGCGGTCGCGGGGGGCAACGATATCCGCTGCGCACCCTACAGCACCTTTGGCGAACCGCAGCTTTCCGAGGCGGCGCTCATGGCGCTGGAAGGCCGCAAGGCCTGTCTGCTCGCTCACCACGGTCAGATCGCCTGTGGCGAGACGCTGGACAAGGCGCTGGACCTGGCCTGCGAGGTTGAGAGTCTGGCCGCGCTCTATTGGCGTCTGCTTCAGCTCGGCGAACCCGCTGTCCTGGACGCCTCTGAAATGGCGCGGGTCCTGGAGAAGTTCAGAGGCTACAAGCCCTGAAGAGCGCCCCTGCGGGCGACCCGGGTCAAGCGTCGGTCGGCTCCTGGAAGGCGATCATGCAGCCGAAGGCCTGCTGCGGCGGCACCTGGAGCATGCGCCCGACCTTGACGGCGCCAACGCCGTTCTTCTTCAGCAGTTTCGCGGTTTTGTTCAGATCCTCCACGCCGATCACGTAACCCGCGAAATGGGGCGTCGCCGGAGCGTCGGGCGGGGTCATGCCGGGAAAGCGGGCCTCGAAAGCGCCTGGGCGCTGCACCAGAACGCGCCCGCGCGCCGTCTCGACCAGAAGCCGGTCTGAATAGGCAGCGACCCGCTCGCGTCCCTGAAGGCCGACGAAAAGCTGTTCGAGCTCGCGCGGTTCCTCCGCGACCATCACCACTTCATCAACGCGCTCCGCACCGTTCGGATGAACCTGATAGGCCGGTTTCCAGAAGTACTCCGGGGCGTGCTGCTGACAGGTGAAGAAGACGCAATCGGGCGCTCGCGACTCGGTCACGAAGGCCAGGGAAAAGCCGACCGTCACGCTCTTACCGTCGGGCAGGGTCGCCTTGCGCTCGAAGTCGAAGGGGGCATAGGTGGTCAGACCCTCGGCGGCGAATTCGTCGCGGTCGCGCCGGGCGTCCTGGCTTTCGAACACCAGCATGGAGAAACCTTCGCGCCGCTTCAGGAAATCACGGTTGTAGGCGGCAAAGGAGAAGTGGCCCTCCTTGGCCTTCTTGACCAGCTTCGGGCGCGTCACCGCCAGGACCTCCAGAAAGGTTCCCGGGAACTGGGCGAGGAAGTTTCCGGTGCCGAAGGGATGCTGGGCGTCCGGGGTCAGGGTGAAGCCCAAGGCCTCGTAGGTTTTGCGCGCCTTGGTCAGGTCCTTTACCGCCAGCACAAGATGGTCGATTCCGCGTCTTGCTGTGCTCTCGATCGACATGCCGCCTCGCCGTCAGCCCAGGGCTTTGTCCAGGAAATCCAGGGTGCGGGCCTCTGCCCGCTTGGAGCTCTGCGCATCGTAGCTGGCGCGGGCATCGCAGTTGAAGCCGTGGCCCGCGGGGTAGAGGTAAAGCTCGGCGTTGTTCACGCTCGCGTGGATCTTCTCCACGGACTCAAGCGGGATCGCCTGATCCTGTTCGCCGAAGTGCAGTTGGAGGGGGACCGCCGGTTGGTGATCCAAAAGGTTCACGATGCCGCCGCCGTAGTAGCAAACAGCGCAGGAAACCGGCAGGTGCGCGGCGGCAAGCCAAGCGATGTCGCCGCCCCAGCAGTAGCCGATCACGCCGACCGGGTAACCCTCGCTGATCAGGCGCGCGACGGCGGCGCCGGTGTCGCGCTGGGCGTTGTCGTAGCCGACTTCGGCCTTCAACTCGCGCCCGCGCTTCACGCCGGCCTCGTCGTAGTCCAGTTCGATGCCTGGCTCTATACGGTCGAAGTAACAGGGGGCGACCACCTTGAAGCCCTGGGCCGCGTAGCGGTCGCAGACGCTGCGGATGTGGCTGTTGACCCCGAAGATCTCCTGCACGATGACCAGCGCGCCGCGCAGCTTGCGGTCCGGCTCGGCGGCGTAGGCCTGAAAGCCGTGCCCGTCGGACGCTGTCAGATGTATCCAGTCTCCCATGTGTTCCCCTCCATCCGGACCCGCGGGCGCCCGCTCTTTTCCGGCGGACTTTCGCGGGTAGTTTGGCACAAGCGGACCCGGGCTGTCTTTACCGGCGGATGACGCGCCGCGACAAAACGAAAAGAGGCCGCCGCCCATCCCTCGCGGGCGGGCCGGCGGCCTCTTTAAGTAGGAACTCTAACGGTAGAGGCGGGTTACTTGGACTTGCCCATCTCCGTCAGGGTCTTGGCGATCTCGTCGAGCGACTCGCCGACGCGCTTGGTCAGGGTCTCGGCGGCCTCGCTGGAGGACTTGGTGCCGATCTCGTTGAGCTCGCGGATGTTGGCGAGGGCAGTCTCATACTGCTTCTTGAGCTGCTGAGCCTGCTTTTGCATCTGCTGTTCCGGCGCGGCCGGCTGGGCGGTCATCTCCTGAAGGGCGGCGACGGCCTCTTCCAGGGACTGGCGCATGATCTCGGCCTGACGCTGACCCATGGCCTGCATCCCCTCAAAGCAGATGCGGTTGGCCTCGGCGATGGCCTCGATGTTCCTCTGGTGCATTTCAGTGATCGCGGCCGGGTCGAAGGACGCCATCTTGAAGCGCTCGGTCAGCTTCGCCGGGTCCATGAAGTCGCGGAAATCGGCGTCGAAGAAGGGGTTCTTGCTGGTCATCTCTATTCTCCTAACTCGCGGGCCCTCAGGAGGCACCCACGATCCAAAGCGGGTTTATGTTGCAGTGCAGCATAAGCTGGCTCGTATATGCGTCCCCTTGGCGTCTCTGTCAAGAATTGTCTGTTGCGGTTTCTGTTTCATCTCCGTGATCGCGCCGGCCCCGGCCACGGCGTTCGAAGCGCTCGGCCCAGGGTTCCAGCCGCCGCAGATAGCTGTCCAGGGCGGCCATGGTCTTGGAGAAGTCCGCCGTGTCGTCCTTCAGCCAGCTGCGCAGGGCGCCGAGGTAGATGCCGGTCAGCACCTTGACCCGCAGCATGCCCTTCAGGCCGCTGCTGTCTATGCCGGAGGCTTCCAGCATCCAGGCCATGGAGCGCTTGAGGGAGGGGAGTTCCGCCAGCCCGTCCAGGGGCGAGCGGCCCAGGTCGTAGGTGATCTCGCCGATGCCCTCCTTGTAGGGCGCCATGGCGTCGAAGCGGCGCATCAGCACATCGAAGAGCCGGTCCCGGGGGGAGCCTTCCGCTTCATCCAGAGGGCCCTCGGCCAGCACCTCGGCGTCGATCCGCCGGCCCAGCAGGTCAAGGATCGCCTGCTTGCCGGGGGCGATCACGAAGAGCTCCTTCATCTCCAGCCCCGCCTCCTCGCCGATCTCGGCGAGGCTGAGCGCTTTCCAGCCCTTTTCGGCGGCCAACTTCATGGCCGCGTCGATCAGGGTCTTCTCGGGGTCTCTGGGCTTGGCGCTCTTTTTGCGCCCGCCGCCTTTGGCCGTCGCCATGTCCTCATTCTCCCAGGTTCGAAAAGATCCAAGAGTCATGAGCTAGGCGGCAAGCATAGCACAGGCAAGAGCGGCGTCAGTCCCCGGCCCTTCCGGCAGGGTTGTTCAGGTGGGCTGTTCAGGCGGGCAAACCCGGGGTCACTCGGCCAGTTCGCGGCTGCGTTTCGTGGCGGCGGCGATGGCCTTGACGAAGAGCGGCTCCATGCCGTCTTCCGCCATCAGCACCTTCAGCGCCTCCAGCGTCGTGCCGCCGGGCGAGGTGACGTTCTGCCGCAGGGTCGAAGCGGGATCTTCCGAGCGGCGGGCGAGTTCGCCTGCCCCGGCGACCGTGCTGCGCGCCAGGCGTTCGGCCAGGGCTTCGGGCAAGCCCGCTTCGATGCCGCCACGGGTCATGCACTCGATCAGCAGGAAGACATAGGCCGGACCGCCCCCGGAGAGCGCCGTCACGGCGTCCAGCAGTCCTTCCTCCTCCACCGAATCCACCTCGCCGACGGCGGCCAGGAGTTCCCCGGCGAGCGCGGCCTGCTCGGCGCTGGTCCGGTCGTTGGGGCAATAGACCGTGATCCCGCGGCCAACGGCGGCGGGCGTGTTGGGCATGGAGCGGACGATTGCCGCCTCTTCGCCCAGGTGCTGCTCGAAGTAGGAGATGGTCTTGCCCGCGGCGATGGAGAGGAAGAAGCAGCCGGGCCGCACGAAACGGCGGTAGGCCGGAAGCGCCTCGTCCATCATCTGCGGCTTGACCGCCAGCATGACGATGGCGGGCGCCAGATCGCCGGGCAGCTCCCCGGCGGAGGCGACGGCGGTCACGCCCTTTGCGTTCAGCGCCTCGCGGGCTTCCTCGAAGGGCTCAACGATGAAAACGTCGGAGGGAGGCAGGTTGCGCGCAAGCCAGCCGTCCAGCAGCGCGCCCCCCATCTTGCCGCAGCCCACCAGAAGCAGGGGGCCCGGCAATCGCAGGTCGTCGGACATGGCCCCGGCTCAGGCCTCGCCGACCGTTTCCATCATGGCGGTGGCCAGGGCCTGAGGCACCGAATGCCCGGCCCAGAGCACCATCTGCAGCGCGGGATAGAAGCGCTCGCATTCCAGGATGGCGGTGTCCATCAGATCCTCAAGCTGCTCGACGCTCGGCCCGGTGGTCCCACGGTAGGGAATGGTGTGGCGGAAGATCACCTGACCCTCCTCCGTTCCCAACTCGAAATGACCCATCCAGAGCTGTTCGTTCATGGAGCCGACGAGCTGATGGACGCTCGGATACTTGCTCTTCGGGACCTTGAGGTCGAAGTGGCTGGAGAAGTACATACCCCCGATCTGTTCGTGCCACACGAACCAGAGATGATAGGCGCACCAGCGTCCGGACAACTCCACCGCAAGCTCACAATCGCTCGACCGGTCGAAGGGCCAGTCATTGGCCGCGACCAGTTCTTCCAGAAGATCGATTGGGTTGACGGCGGAATCCGAGGTGTGGGCAAGACTTTCCATGGTGTCGGGACCCCCTCGTATGTGTTCTGCGCCAAGCTCGGCGCATTCCGCGAAGGATCGGAGGGGTGAAGCGATATATGGATGGTCTCTCACCTCCGACCCACAAGATTTAGCGTGCCACGCGCGATTCGGCGGCGCAAGAAGCGATTGTCGAATTCTGTGGAAAAGAAGAAAGGGGCGTCTTTTCAGGGGGTTATTCGGGCGCGCGGCGGCGCGTGGCGTTACGGCTCGAAGGCGCGGCGGTTACGGCTCGATTACGACGCGGGCGCGACGCGGGCATCGCGGGATGGGAAGAGGGGCCGAATACCCTCCAGGATTCGCGTCCCGGTCAGCCTTTACTGCCTTTCGAAGCGCCGCGCGTGCCGGTTGTCTTCGAGGCGGCTGTCGTCTTCTTGGCCGGTGCGGCCTTCTTCGCCGGTGCGGCTTTCTTTCCGGGCGCCGCTTTCTTGGCTACCGCCGTCTTCTTGGCGGCGGCCACCTGCTTCTCCAAGGCGGCCAGCCGATCCTGCAGGCGTTCCTGTTCCTCGCGCGCCTTGGCGGCCATGTCCTGCACCACTTCGAACTCTTCGCGGGTCACGAGGTCCATGTCGGCGAGGATGCGCTCGAACTGCTGGCGCAGGCGGCCTTCCACCTCGTCCTTCACGCCACCCGCGACGCCGAGCGCGGAGGTCGCAACTTTGGCCAGGTCGTCCAACAAGCGGTTTCGGGTCTGCATGGCGCTGTCTCTCCTCAAATGAAGCTGTCGTTCCGTACTCTTATACTTAGGGCTTTCCAGCCCCGCCGACCAGGAAGTGCAGCCGCGCGGAGGCGAGCGGCTTGGCTTCCTCGCGCCCCCAGGCGGCCACCGCGACGCTCGCGACGCGGCGTCCCAGGCGGGTCACCTCGCCGCTGGCGCTGATCTCCTCGCCGCGCGCGGACCGCAGATAGTCGACCGTGTTCGTGATGGTCTTGGGCATGACGTCGCTTTCCAGCCGCCAGAGCAGGGTCAGGATCGCCGCCGTCTCCAGGAAGGCCCCCAGCACGCCGCCGTGCAGCGCCTGCAGGCCGGGGTTCCCGACCAGCTTCTTGTCGAAGGGCAGGCGCAGCAGCAGGCGTCCGCTCTCCAGCTCGGCCTTCACGCCCAAGTAGCGCGCGTAGGGCACGGCGTCGACCAGCGCCTGCCAATCGCCCTCGGCGCGGGCTCTGGCGAGAGCGTCTTGGAGGATGCCGGCGCTCATTTGTGGGTTCCCTCACCGGCGGCGCCCTCGAGGGGCAGATGGCTGAGCATGAAGCTGCCGAGCGCGGCGGCGACCGGCTTGTCTTCCTCTCCCTCGTGGAAGGCGTTGGCCCGCGCGAAGGCGACCTGATGGGCGACGCGGTAGCACTCCGCCCGGCAGAGCAGGTCGCGGCCCGCCTCCGCCGGTTTCAAATAGTCGATGCGCAGATCGAGAGTCGCCACGGGGCGCGGCTTGTCGAGCGCGGCCACGACGCCCAGGCCGCAGGCGCTGTCGATCAGCGTGGTGACGGCCCCGCCATGCAGAACGCCGCTCTCCGGGTCGCCGACCAGCGCCTCCTGATAGGGCAGGCGCATCAGGATTCTCGGTCCCTCGAAGCTCTCGACGGCGATGCCGAGCGCCTCGACATGCGGGATGTCGCCGCCGAAGACGTCTCTCAGAATGGCGCGGAAGGCCTCGGGACCGCCGCTGTTCAACGGGGTTGTCGGTTGATCGGACATGCCCCTGCTTTAGCGCAGTATGACGCGCTGCGGCAAGCGAGCCTTGCGGGCCCCGCGGCCCCGTGCCTATAAGGGGCCGACGCGGGGCCCGGCCCAAATCCCCCTCTCCCCCGGCCCCTCCAGGAGGTGACGGCTGACGCCATGCTTTACGCGCTCGTCTTTCCCCAGATCGACCCCGTGGCCGTTGAGATCGGTCCCTTCGCGATCCGTTGGTATGCGCTGGCCTATATCGTGGGTCTGGTGCTGGGCTGGCGGCTCTGCCGCCGTCTCGCGGCGAAAGCGCCCAGCGATAAGCTGACGGCAGAGGTCTTCGACGATTTCGTCGTCTGGGCGACGCTCGGCGTGCTGCTCGGCGGGCGGCTCGGCTACGTGCTCTTCTACAACCTCGGCCATTTCGCGCAGAACCCTTTGGAGATCCTCCAGGTCTGGCAGGGCGGCATGGCCTTCCACGGCGGGCTGCTGGGCGTGATCGGCGCCTTGCTGCTGTTCTCCTGGAAACGCGGGCTTCCGCTTTTCCAGCTCTGCGATCTGGTGGCGGCGGCGGCGCCGGTCGGGCTCTTCTTCGGGCGCATCGCCAACTTCGTGAACGGGGAGCTTTTTGGGCGCGCCAGCGACCTGCCTTGGGCCATGGTCTTCCCGGGCGGCGGTCCGGAGCCGCGCCACCCTAGCCAGCTCTATGAGGCCGGGCTTGAAGGCCTGCTGCTCTTCACGATTCTGATGGTCATGATCCGGGCCGGCGCTCTCTTGCGCCCCGGCGTGATATCCGGCCTTTTCCTGGCTGGCTACGGTCTCTCCCGCGCCTTCGTGGAGCTGTTCAGAGAGCCGGACGCGCATATCGGATTTCTCGCGGGCGGCATCACCATGGGTCAGCTGCTCTCCCTGCCGATGATCCTAGGCGGTCTCGGGCTGGCGCTCTGGGCCTGGCGGCGCGGAGCGGTGGGGAGCCGCGCCTGATGGCGGAGGCCAAGGACCTGGAAGCGCGCCTCAAGCGCCGCATCGCCCTGGAAGGGCCGATCACGCTCGCCGACTACATGACCGCCGTGCTGACCGACCCCAAAGGCGGCTACTACATGGAAAGTGATCCCTTCGGACGCGCCGGGGACTTCGTCACCGCGCCCGAAGTCAGCCAGATGTTCGGGGAGATGATCGGCCTCTGGTGCATCGATCTCTGGCAGCGCGTGCTGGGCGCGCCGAAGCGCGTGATCCTGGCCGAGTTGGGACCGGGGCGCGGCACCCTGATGGCGGACATCCTGCGCAGCGCCAAGGTCAGCCCGGAGTTCGCCGCCGCCGCCGAGGTGCATCTCGTCGAGGTCTCCCCGGCCTTGAAGGAAAAGCAGCGCCAGACCCTCTCCGGCCACAAGGTGATCTGGCACAAGGACGGCTCCGGCCTGCCCGAGAGCGCGCCGCTGATCGTGATCGCCAACGAGTTCTTCGATGCCCTGCCGGTGCGTCACTTCGAGAAGACCGCCCAGGGCTGGCGCGAACGCATGGTGGGCCTGGACGAGGCGCGCGAGAAGCTGGTCTTCCAGCTGGGTCCGGTGAGCCCCGCCGCGCCGGCCTTCATTCCGCCCGCCTTGCACGAGGCGGCCGAGGGCAGCATCGCGGAGGTCTCGCCCGCCGTGGTCAGCCAGACGGCGGCGCTGGCCGAGCGCCTGGAGCAGCAGGGCGGCGCGGCGCTGGTGATCGACTACGGACGGGCGCACCCCGCCTTCGGCGCGACGCTGCAAGCGGTGAAGGGCCACGAGCGCCATGAGCCGCTGGAGGCGCCGGGCAGCGCCGACCTGACCGCGCATGTCGACTTCCCCGCCATGATCGCCGCTGCGGAAGAAGTAGGGGCGGCGGCCTACGGGCCGGTGACCCAGGGCGACTTCCTGCGCGCGCTGGGCATCGAGCTGCGCGCGGAGAATCTGAAGGCGGCCAACCCGGACGCGGCCGCCGCGGTCGATCAGGCGCTGTCGCGGCTGGTCGACGCCGAGGCCATGGGCGAGCTTTTCAAGGCGCTGGTCCTGATGAAGAGCGGGCTGGAGGCGCCGGCCCCCTTCGTGCTGTAGTCTGAGGCGTCATGCGCAAGGTCCCCTCCTATCTGACCTCTGAAAGTCTTGCCGCGCTGCCTGGCGTGAAGCATGGCTTCTTCACCCGTCAGGGCGGCGTCAGCCAGGGGCTCTATGCGTCTTTGAACTGCGGGCCGGGCTCCGCCGACGACCCCGCCGCCGTGGCTGAGAACCGGGCGCGGGTCGCCGAGGCCCTCGGTCTGCCCGCCGGCGCCCTGGTCACCCTTTATCAGCATCATTCTCCCGACGTGATCGAGGTGAACGAGTCCTGGGGCGACGAGCGTCCCAAGGCCGACGCCATGGTGACGAAGACGCCGGGCCTGGCGCTCGGCATCCTGACCGCCGACTGCGTGCCGGTCCTGCTCGCCGATCCCGATGCCGGGGTCGTCGGCGCGGCGCACGCCGGCTGGAAGGGCGCCCTCGGCGGTGTGGTCGAAGCGACGCTCGCCGCCATGGAGCGGCTGGGCGCAGCGCGCGCCGCCATCTCCGCCGCCGTCGGGCCCGCCATCGAACAGCGATCCTACGAGGTCGGGCCGGAGTTTCCCGGCCGCTTTGCGGATCAGGACCCCGCCAACGAGCGTTTCTTCATGGAGTCCGAACGCGAGGGCCACTTCCTTTTCGACCTGAAGGGCTATGTCGCCAGCCGCCTCGCAGGCGCGGGGCTTGGCCGCGTCGAGATCAGCCCCGCCGATACCCGCGCCGAGGAAGAGCGGTTCTTCAGCTACCGCCGCGCCACCCTGGCGGGGGAGCCCGACTACGGGCGCGAGGTCTCCGTCATCGCCCTGGAGCCGAGATAGATCATGAAGCACCTGCATTTCTCAGAAGAAGAGTTGGCGGGGCGCCGCGCGCGCGCCTGCGAGATGATGGCCGAACGCGGCCTCGACGGCCTCTTGGTCTTCCGGCAGGAGAGCCTCTTCTACCTGACGGGATACGATACCTTCGGCTATGTCTTCTTCCAGTGCCTCTACCTGGGGCGGGACGGGGCCATGACGCTCTTGACCCGCGCGCCCGACCTGCGCCAGGCGCAGCAGACCTCGGTCATCGAGGACATCCGCGTCTGGGTCGATCACCCGCAGTCGCGCCCGGCCGAGGATCTGAAGGAGATCCTGCGCGAGCGGGGCGCCGAGGGCAAAACCCTGGGCGTGGAGTACGAGGCCTATGGCCTGACCGCGCGTAACGGCAAGCATCTGGACAGGACGCTGGAGGGCTTCTGCCACCTGCGCGACGCCTCCTACCTGGTCAGCCGCCTGCGCCTCGTTAAGAGCCCGGCGGAGATCGACTACGTGCGGCGCGCGGGCGTTCTGGCCGACGACGCCTTGAAGGCCGCGCTGCCGCTGATCCGTCCAGGGGCGGAGGAGGGCAGCATCCTCGCCGCCATGCAGGGCGCGGTCTTCGAGGGCGGCGGCGACTATCCCGGCAACGAGTTCATCATCGGGTCCGGGGAGCGCGCACTGCTCTGCCGCTACCACACGGGCCGGGGCGTGCTGGCCGCCGACGATCAACTGACCCTGGAGTGGGCGGGCGCCTACCGCCACTACCACGCCGCCATGATGGCGACGGCGGTGATCGGCGCGCTTCCCGAATGGCAGAAGACCATGCACGCGGTGGCGCGCGACGCGCTGCTGGCGGTCGAGGAGAAGCTGGCGCCCGGCAACACCGTCGGCCAGGCCTTCGACGCCCATGCCGAGACGCTGGACCGGGCGGGCTACCGCAACCACCGCATGAACGCCTGCGGCTATTGCCTGGGCACCACCTTCGCGCCCAACTGGATGGACTGGCCCATGCTCTACCACGACAATCCCGTGGTGATCGGGCCGGGCATGGTATTCTTCGTCCACATCATTATCTTCAACAGTGAGCAGGGCTTGGCCATGACGCTGGGCCGCACCTCGCTGGTCGGGGAAAAGGGCGCGGAGAGCCTTTCGGCGATGCCGCTGGACCTGATCCACGTTCCGGGCTGAGCCCCAAAAGTCTTCCGCGCGCGTCTTTGAGAGAGGGACATGCCGCACCTAATCGTCTTCATCATCATTCTCCTGCTCGGCGGGCTCGCGACGTGCGTGATGATCTGAAGGGGGCCTCCCGGCTGCTCATCGGGCTTTGCCTCGTGAGCCTGCTCGCGGCCTGCGGCCCCTTGCCGCGACCCTTCCAGCCCGGCGGCAAGGCGGTGACCAACGAGACGCTCTCCGCCCCGCCCGCGCCTGAGACCCTCTCGGTTTCCCCTGTTTCGGGGCTGCTGCCCGAAGACGGCGCGCTGGCCGCCGAACTGCTGGCCGAAGAGCTGCGGCGCTTCAACATCGCGGCGGCGGCCGCGCCGGGCAACAGTTCCTCCATCTATCTCGACGGACGCCTGACCAAGGACGGCTTGCTCTGGCTGATCTCCGAGGCCGACGGCACCATCCGCGGCACCGAGCGGCAGTCTCTCGGGGCCCAGGGCAAGGCCCTGGCCGAGGGCGACCCCGCGGTGCTGCGCAGGGTCATGGAGGCGGCGGCCCCGCTTCTTATCACCGAGCTTTCCGCCGCCGAAGCGGGCGGCCTGCCGGGGCATCCGGGCGCGCGCCTGGTGATCGCGCCGGTCGAGCCCGCCCCCGAGGAGGCCGCGCGGCTGCTCGGCAGTTCGATCCGCGTCGCGCTTTCCCAGTCCGCCTTGCCGATCGCGGAGCCGGAGGACGCCGGGCCCAGGGACCTGACGCTCCAGGGCTCTGTCCGGATCGGGCCGGCGCAGTCCGGACAGCACCGGGTCGATGTCGTCTGGGAGCTTTTTGATCCCGAAGGAAACTCGCTCGGCCGCGTCTCCCAGGGCGATCTGGTGCCGGCCCAGGCGCTGTCCTTCTTCTGGCCGGACACCGCGCCCTTCATCGCCGAGGCGGCGGTCGATGGGGTGGTCGATCTGCTCTATCGGACGAGCAGCGCGCAATAGTGGGGAAAAAGCCCGCTGAACCCCGCCGAGCGGCGTTTACTTGGCGGGGGGCTATTGGTAAAGTCCGCCGCGCCTCGACGGGGGAGGCGGCGTCCGGGGGAGCAGCGGGCCCTTGCGGCGAGGTGAAGAGCAAGCAGTAAGGGGCGATTTCGGCGGATATGAGCGAAGGCAGCAAGCAGGCAGCCCGGCCTTACAAGATCATGACGGGCAACTCCAACCGGCCTCTGGCCGAAGCCATCTCGGCATATCTCAACCTGCCGCTTACCACGGCCAGCATGAAGCGCTTTTCCGATCAGGAGGTTTTCGTGGAGATTCACGAGAACGTCCGCGGCGAGGACGTCTTCATGGTGCAGTCGACCTGCCACCCGGCCAACGACAACCTGATGGAACTGCTGGTCGCGATCGACGCGCTGAAGCGCGGTTCGGCCCGGCGCATCACGGCGGTGCTGCCCTACTTCGGCTATGCGCGCCAGGACCGGAAGTCCGGGCCGCGCACGCCGATCTCGGCCAAGCTGGTGGCCAACCTGATCACCACGGCGGGCGCCGACCGGGTACTGACGCTCGATCTTCACGCCGGGCAGATCCAGGGCTTCTTCGACATCCCCACCGACAACCTTTTCGCCGCACCCGTCTTCACCCAGGACATTCAGGACAACTACGGCACCGACAATCTGATGATCATTTCGCCCGATGTCGGCGGCGTGGTGCGCGCGCGCGATATCGCGCGGCGTCTTGACGTGGAGCTCGCAATCATCGATAAGCGCCGCGAACGAGCCGGCGTTTCCGAGGTGATGAACATCATCGGCGACGTCAAAGGCCGCCGTTGCCTGTTGGTGGACGATATCGTCGATTCCGCCGGAACGCTGTGCAACGCCGCCGTCGCCCTGATGGACGCCGGTGCTGAATCGGTCTCGGCCTACGTGACGCACGGGGTTCTCTCCGGCGGCGCGGTGGCCCGGGTCTCCTCCTCTCCGATGAAGGAGCTGGTGACCACCGACAGCATCATGGCGACAGAGGCGGTGAGGGTGGCGCACAACATCCGGCAGATCACCATCGCCCCGCTGTTGGGCGATGCCATCGACCGCATCAGCAACGCGCGTTCGGTCTCCAGCCTCTTCAACTGAGGCTGAGAGCGGAGACCGGCCCCGGCTCTCAAGAGATTTTGGCCTCCCGTGGTGGGCGGCCAGGGTCCGCAGCACCCCTGGAGGCGGCGGACTTGAAGGAGCGGAGGCGGCCCGGACAGGGCGGGCCTCCGGTTACAGTGAACTAGGAGTAAAGAGGATGTCCGAAGAGATTATCCTTTCTGCCGACGTCAAGGAGCGGGCCGGAAAGGGGGCCGCCCGCGCCACGCGTCGTGAAGGAAAAGTGCCCGCCGTGATCTACGGCGACAAGCAGTCCCCCGTGATGGTCGCGCTTGCGGCCAACGAGGTTAAGGCCCTGATCAACCGTCCGGGTTTCTTTTCCCACATCATGAAGATCGACGCCGGCGGCACCAAGCATCAGGTGCTGGCCCGTGACGTGCAGCTCGACCCGGTGAAGGATTTCCCGATCCACATCGACTTCCTCCGCGTCTCCGAGTCCTCGGAGATCACGGTCAACGTGCCGGTGCACTTCACCGACGAGGAAGCGTCGCCGGGTCTGGAGCGTGGCGGCGTGCTGAACGTCGTGCGTTACGAGGTCGAGGTGGTCTGTAAGGCCGGCTCGATCCCCGAGGAGCTGACCGCGAGCCTCGCCGGGCTGGACATCGGCGATTCGCTGCACATCTCCGCTTTCGCGCTGCCCGAGGGCGTGCGCCCGACCATCGACGACCGTGACTTCACCGTCGCCACCATCGCCGCGCCGAGCGCGGTGAAGGCCGAGGCCGCCGAGGCCCAGGCCGAGGAGGAGGAAGCCGCGCTTGCCGAGGGCGAAGAGGCCGAAGGCGAGGAGACCGAAGGCGAGGGCGAGGGCGAAGAGTCCGAGGGCGAAGGCGACGGCGAGGAAGAGAACAAGGAGTAATCCTTATCTTTCCTCCCATCGCAGCCTAGCGATCCGAAAACGGGCCCGTTCCTTTGACCAAAGGCGGGCCCGTCTTTCGCTTGAGAGGAGCGACCTTCCGTCATGCAGATCCTCGTCGGCCTCGGCAATCCCGGTCCGCGTTACGCCGCCAACCGCCACAACATCGGGTTCCTGGCGCTCGAGGCCATCGCCCGGCGGCACAACGCGCCCGCTTGGCGCGGCCGCTTTCAGGGCCGGGCGGCGGAGGCGACGCTGGACGGGGAGAAGTGCCTGCTGCTCTGTCCGGAGACCTACATGAACAACTCCGGCCAGTCGGTCGGGGAGGCGCTGCGCTTCTATAAGCTGCCGCCTGAAAAGGTGACGGTCTTCTATGACGAGCTGGACCTGCGTCCCGGCAAGGTGAAGGTGAAGTGGGGCGGGGGCGCCGCCGGTCACAACGGCATCCGGTCCCTGATCGCCCACATCGGTCCTGACTTCCGGCGCGTGCGCCTGGGCATCGGTCATCCGGGCAACAAGGATCTGGTGATGCCCTGGGTGCTGGGCGACTTCGCCAAGGCCGACCGGGACTGGCTGGAGCCGCTGCTGGACGCGCTCGCCAGCGAACTGCCGCTGCTGGTCAAGGGCGACGAAGGCAGCTACATGAGCCGTGTCGCCTATCTGACCGGCGACAAGACCAGCGGCGACAAGACCAACCCCGAAAAAAAGAACGACGAGAGCTGAGGGCAAGATCATGGGTTTCAACTGCGGCATCGTGGGCTTGCCGAATGTCGGCAAGTCGACGCTTTTCAACGCGCTGACCGAGACGGCGCAGGCCGAGGCGGCGAACTATCCCTTCTGCACGATCGAGCCCAACACGGGCCGCGTCGCCGTGCCGGACGAGCGTCTCGACGCCATCGCCGCCATTCAAAAGCCCCAGCAGATCATCCCGACCTTCCTGGAGTTCGTGGACATCGCCGGGCTGGTGCGCGGCGCCTCCAAGGGAGAGGGGCTGGGCAACCAGTTCCTAGCCAACATCCGCGAGGTCGACGCCATCGTCCATGTGCTGCGCTGCTTCGAGGGCGAGGTGACCCACGTCGACGGCGCGGTCGATCCGGTGCGCGACGCCGAGACGGTCGAGACCGAGCTGATGCTGGCCGACCTGGAAAGTCTGGAGCGCCAGCACAACGCTGCCGTCAAGAAGGCGCGCGGCGGCGAGAAGGAGGCCAAGGAGAGGCTGGCGGTCATCGAGCCGGTCATGGCCGCGCTCCAGGATGGCAAGCCCGCCTCCTCCGTCGCGCTGCCCGAGGACAAGAAGCCGATCCTGCGCCAGCTCAACCTCCTGACCGCCAAGCCGGTTCTCTACGTGGCCAACGTGGAGGAGGAGAACGCCGCCACCGGCAATGCGCTCTCCGCCGAGGTCGAGGCCATGGCGAAGGAGAAGGGCGCGGCCTGTGTCGTGATCTCAGCCGCCATCGAGGCCGAGGTCGCCGCCCTGGAGGACGAGGAGGAAAAGCAGCTGTTCCTCTCCGACCTGGGGCTGGAGGAGACGGGCCTCACCCGCGTCATCCGCGCGGGCTACGCGCTCTTGGACCTCATCACCTTCTTCACCTCGGGCCCGAAGGAGGTGCGCGCCTGGACCGTGCACAAGGGCGCCAGCGCGCCCGAGGCCGCCGGTGCGATCCACAGCGATTTCGAGCGCGGCTTCATCCGGGCGGAGACCATCGCCTACGACGACTTCATCGCCTGCAAGGGCGAGCAGGGGGCCAAGGACGCCGGCAAGATGCGCATGGAAGGCAAGGCCTACATCGCCAAGGACGGCGACATCTTCCACTTCCGCTTCAACGTGTGAGGGCTGCGGTTTCCGTGAGGGGGCTGGCTCCAGCGTTTCAAGCCGCCGCCCATCCTTCGAGACGGCCGCCTTCGCGGCCTCCTCAGGATGAGGTTGGGCGCAAGTTCACCCTGTGGCGAAGAAGTTTCGGCACAAGCTCCAGCCTCATCCTGAGGAGCGGACGAAGGTCCGCGTCTCGAAGGATGGGCGGCGCTTTGCCTCAAACCCTTCTCACGCATCTCCGTGGGCGTAGGCCCAGTAGAGCTCGCGGGCCTTGGCGTAGACCGGGCCGGGCTGGAGGTTGCGCTGCTCGATGCGGGTGATCGGCATGACCTTGCCGTAGTTGCCCGTGGTGAAGAGCTCGTCGGCTTCCAGCAGTTCGGGGTAGGTGATGGTCCGCTCGCGCACCGTGATCCCGGCCTTCTGCAGAAGCCCCGCCACGCGCCGCCGCGTGACGCCGTTCAGGAAGGTGCCGTTGGGAATCGGGGTGTGCGCCTCTCCGTCCTTGACCATCCAGACGTTGGCGGTCGCCAGTTCGGCCACGTTGCCGATGCCGTCCAGCACCACGGCGTTGTCGAAGCCCTGCTCCATCGCCTCCTTCAGCGCCATGCCGGAAGCGGGGTAGAGGCAAGAGGCCTTGGCCCGCGTCGGCGCCATGTTGGGCGCGGGGCGGCGCATGGAAGAGAGCGTCACCGCCAAGCCCTTCGGCTCGGGCATGGGCGCTTCGTAGACCGAGAGGCAAAAGCGCGTGGTCTCCGGGTCGGCGACGACGAACCCGCTCTCGGCGAAGAACATGGGACGGACGTAAAGCTCCGCGCCCTTGTCGAAGCGGGAAATGCCGTCCAGCGCCAGCTCCAGGATTTCAGGGGCCGTCAGGACTGGTTTCAGGCCGAAGCTGTTGGCCGAGTCCACCAGCCGCTGGCAGTGCAGGTCCAGGTCCGGGGCCACCCCTTCGAAGGCGCGCGCGCCGTCAAAGACCGTGGAGGCCATCCACATGACATGGTCCATCGGGCCCGCGATCTTGGGATTGCCGCTTTGCCAGCCGCCGTCGACGAAGTGAATCGGTTCCATGGGGTTCTTCGGCCTTCCATGTCATGGGGTCGCTTCAAGTCAGGGACCCAGCATAACGCCGCCCGCGCGCGCGGCAAGCCGCGCCTGCTCCCCCCCACACCTATTCTGGCGCACCTGTTCAAGGTTCCTGTTCAATCCGGCGCGCGAGGTGCTAAAAGATCAGCCGTCATGATGAGAGACCGCATCTATCACATCTGCCGTGAAGAGGAGTGGCGCGCCGCCGAGGCGGCCGGGCGCTATGAGGGCTCCTCCCAGGACAAGGCCGACGGCTTCATCCATTTCTCCAGCCGCACGCAGGTCGAGGGATCGGCGGCCAAGCACCGCGCCGGGCAATCCGGGCTGCTGCTGCTCGCGGTCGACCCCGGCCTTTTGGGGGCGTCCCTGAAATGGGAGGAATCGCGCGCCGGGCAGCTCTTCCCGCACCTCTACGGAGCGCTGCCACTGGAGGCGGTTCTGGACGTCTATCCGCTGCCGCTCGACGAGGCCGGGCGTCACGTCTTTCCCGACGAGTTCTAAAGGGCATGACGGATCTCTTTACCCTCGGCGCCCCGATCCTGCGCCTGCTGGACCCGGAAACCGCCCACCGCCTGACCATCCGGGCCTTGGCGCTTGGCCCGGGGCTTCAGACCCGCCGCGCCGATCCGCCGCCGCTGGGTCAGGATATCTGGGGGCTGCACTTCCCGAACCCGGTCGGGATCGCCGCCGGTTTCGACAAGGATGCCGAGGCCGTGGGGCCGCTCTTCGGCCTGGGCCTGGGGTTCGTGGAGATCGGCTCGGTGACGCCCAAGCCGCAGCCCGGCAATCCGCGCCCGCGTGTCTTCCGCCTGCCCGAAGACGGCGCCGTCATCAACCGCTACGGCTTCAACAGCCAGGGTCTGGAGGCCGCCGAGCGCCGCCTCGCGGCTTGGCGCGACCGCCTGCTGCCCGGCCCGCTGGGCGTCAATCTCGGCAAGAACAAGGAGAGCGCGGACGCCGCTGCCGACTACCGGCTGGGGGCCGAGCGGCTGGGACCCTACGCCGACTATCTGGTGATCAACGTCTCCTCTCCGAACACGCCGGGCCTGCGCGCGCTCCAGGGTAAGGAAAGCCTGAGCGCGCTGATCGAAGCCGTCATGGGCGCTTTGGAAAAGCAGGAAAAGCGCCCGCCGCTGCTGCTCAAGATCGCGCCCGACCTGACCCAGGCGGACAAGGAGGATATCGCAGCCGTGGCTTTGGAAAGCGGCCTCTCCGGACTGATCGTCTCCAACACCACCGTCGAGCGGCCCGACAGCCTCGCGAGCCGTCACCGCGCGGAGACGGGCGGGCTTTCGGGCAAACCGCTGTTCGGGCCTTCCACCGCTCTGCTGTCCGAACTCTACGGCCTGACGGAGGGGAAGCTGCCGCTGGTCGGCGTCGGCGGCATCGCCTCGGCGGAAGACGCCTACGCCAAGATCCGCGCGGGCGCTTCGCTGGTCCAGCTCTACACCGCCCTGGTCTATCAGGGGCCGGGCCTGATCCGCCGCATCAAGGCGGGTCTGCTGGAGGCGCTGCGGCGCGACGGCTTTTCGAGCATCGCCGAGGCGGTCGGGGCCGACCACAGGGCGGGCAAGCCATGAGCGGCCCCCTCCGGACCATCAGCGGCCTTTCCCAGATCGCCGGGGACTACGAGGGCTTCATCCTCGACCTCTGGGGCTGTCTGCACGACGGCGTCACCGCCTTTCCGGCGGCGGTCGAGGCGGCGCAGAACCTGAAGCGGGCGGGCGGGCGCATCCTGATCCTCTCCAACGCGCCGCGCCGGGCCTCCGAGGTGATCGCCCGCTGCCTGGAACTGGGCATCGACGAGCGCTGCTATCACGCCGTCCTCTCCAGCGGGGAGGACGCCTGGCGGAACCTGAAGGACCGGAGCGATCCCTGGTACGCCGCTCTGGGCCGCCGCTGCTTCCATCTGGGGCCGCCGAAGGATGCGGGCATGTGCCAGGGGCTCGATCTCTCCCTGGTCGCCGATCCGGGCGGGGCGGACTTCATCATGAACACCGGTGCGCATGCGCCCGAAGACACGGTCGAGACCTATGCGGAGGTGATCGAAGCGGGCGTGGCCGCGGGCGTCCCCATGGTCTGCGCCAACCCGGACCTGGAGGTGATCCGCGGCGGCAAGGCGGAAATCTGCGCCGGGGCGTTGGCCCAGCGTTATGAGGAGCTGGGCGGCGCGGTGCGCTATCACGGCAAGCCCTACCCGCCGATCTACGAGAGCGCCGAGGCGATCCTCGGCGTCTCAGACCCCGCCAGGATCCTCTGCATCGGCGATGCGCTCAGGACCGATGTGGCCGGGGCGAACGCCTGCGGCATGGCGAGCCTTTGGGTGCTGGACGGGTTGCACGGTCCGGCCCTGGGCCTGACGCCGGGCGGCGCGGTGTCGCTGGAGCGCGTCGAGGCCGAGATGGAGACCATCGGCCAGCGCGCCGACTTCGCCATGCCGGTTTTGAGGTGGTAGCCGCAACCACTTGATCCAGCGCAAGGAAACTGCGCGGGTTCTCTGAGATATGGACGAGGCAGGGCGGCAGTCTTATAGTGCCGCGGTTGTTGCACTGCGAAAAGAAAAATGCCCTTTTCCGCGAATAAGGAGGGGCGCTCGGAGGAACGGAGAATGGCCGGTTTCGACAGGAAGTCGCTCAGCGATTGGGAAGAACTCGCAAAGAAGGAGCTGAAGGCCGAGAGCCTGGACGCGCTCACCTGGAAGACGCCCGAGGGCATCGAGGTGAAGCCGCTCTACAGCGAGTCGGACCTGGCGGAGCTTGAGACCCAGGGCACCCTGCCGGGCTTCCCGCCCTACCTGCGCGGCCCCAAGGCCACCATGTACGCCAACCGGCCCTGGACCATCCGCCAGTACGCCGGTTTCTCCACGGCGGAAGAATCCAACGCCTTCTACCGCGCCAACCTGAAGGGCGGGCAGAAGGGGCTCTCCGTCGCCTTCGACCTGGCGACCCACCGGGGCTACGACAGCGACCATCCGCGCGTGGTGGGCGATGTCGGCAAGGCCGGCGTGGCGATCGATTCCGTGGAGGACATGAAGATCCTCTTCGACGGCATCCCGCTCGGCGAGATGAGCGTTTCCATGACCATGAACGGCGCGGTGCTGCCGGTCCTGGCGGGCTTCATCGTGGCGGGCGAGGAGCAGGGCGTGCCGCTGGAGCAGCTCTCCGGGACCATCCAGAACGACATCCTGAAGGAGTTCATGGTCCGCAACACCTACATCTATCCGCCCGCGCCCTCCATGCGCATCGTCTCCGACATCATCGGGTTCACCGCGGAGAAGATGCCGCGCTTCAACTCCATCTCCATCTCCGGCTATCACATGCAGGAGGCGGGGGCGACGGCGGTGCAGGAGCTGGCCTTCACGCTGGCCGACGGCCTGGAATACGTGCGCGCCGCCAAGGCGCGCGGGCTGGACGTCGACAAGTTCGCACCGCGCCTCTCCTTCTTCTTCGCCATCGGCATGAACTTCTTCATGGAGGTCGCCAAGCTGCGCGCCGCGCGCTACCTCTGGGCCAAGCTGATCGAAAAGGAGTTTGCGCCCAAGGACCCGCGCTCGCTGGCGCTGCGCACCCACTGCCAGACCTCGGGCGTCAGCCTGACTGAGCAGGATCCCTACAACAACATCGTGCGCACCACGGTGGAGGCCATGGCCGCCGTCCTCGGCGGCACGCAGTCGCTGCACACCAACTCCTTCGACGAGGCGATTGGCCTGCCGACGCGCTTTTCCTCGCGCATCGCCCGCAACACGCAGTTGATCCTGACCCACGAGACCGGCATCACCAAGGTCGTGGACCCGCTGGCCGGCAGCTACTACCTGGAGAGCCTGACCGCCAGTCTGGTCCAGCACGCCGAAGCGCTGATCGCGGAGGTCGAGGAGCTGGGCGGCATGACCAAGGCCGTCGAAAGCGGCATGCCCAAGCTGCGGATCGAGGAGTCCGCCGCGCGCTGGCAGGCCCGCGTCGACCGGGGCGAGGAGGTCATCGTCGGCGTCAACAAGTACGTCTCGGAAGAGGCGAGCCCGGTGGATGTTCTCGACATCGACAACACCAAGGTCCTGAAGGGCCAGGTCGAGCGGCTGGAGCGCATCCGCGCGACCCGCGACGAGGCCGCCTGCAAGGCGGCGCTGGAGGCCCTGACCCAAGCCGCCGAGAGCGACGAGGGCAACCTGCTCGATCTCGCGGTCAAGGCGACGCGGGCCCGCGCCACGGTCGGGGAGATTTCCGATGCGCTGGAGAAGGTCTACGGCCGTTTCCAGGCGACCACGCAGTCGATCTCCGGCGTCTACGGCAAGGCCTACGAGGCCGACGACGACTTCCAGCGGATCCGCGCGGAGATCGACGCCTTCGCCGAGGAGGAGGGCCGCCGCCCGCGCATGCTGGTGGTGAAGATGGGCCAGGACGGCCACGACCGCGGCGCCAAGATCATCGCAACGGCCTTCGCCGACCTGGGCTTCGACGTGGACATCGGGCCGTTGTTCCAGACGCCCGAGGAGGCCGCGCGCCAGGCCCTGGAGAACGACGTGCATGTGATCGGCGTCTCCAGCCAAGCCGCCGGCCACAAGACCCTGGTGCCGCACCTGATCGACGCGCTGAAGGCCGAGGGTGCGGAGGACATCGCCGTGATCTGCGGCGGCGTGATCCCGCAGCAGGACTACGACTTCCTGAAGAAAGCCGGCGTCGCCGCCATCTACGGCCCCGGCACCAACATCCCCAAGGCCGCCCGCGAAATCCTGGGTCTGGTCAGAAAGCTGAAACAGGCGGCCTGAGCGGCTTGCGGCAAGGCGCCGCCCCCTCCTTCGAGACGCGGGCGTTCCGCCCGCTCCTCAGGACGAGGCTTCGAGACGCGGGCGTTCGTCCGCTCCTCAGGATGAGGCTGCAGCTTGAACCGGCCTCATCCTGAGGAGGTCCCGAACGGGACCGTCTCGAAGGATGCGCGGCGCTATGCCTCTCTAACCCCCATTCCCATTCTGGAACTGCAGCTCGGCGAGGCGGGCGTAGAGGCCGCCTTTTTCGACCAGTTCCTCGTGGGTGCCGCTGTCGACGACGCGGCCCTTGTCCATGACGATCAGGCGGTCGGCCTTCTTCACGGTGGCAAGGCGGTGGGCGATCATGATGGTGGTGCGGCCGGCCATCAGGTGGTCGAGGGCCTGCTGCACGAAGCGCTCGGACTCGGCGTCCAGCGCCGAGGTGGCCTCGTCCAGCAGCAGCACGGCGGGGTCGCGCAAGAGCGCGCGGGCGATGGCGACGCGCTGGCGCTGGCCGCCGGAAAGGCGGATGCCGCGCTCGCCCACGTAGGTGTCGAAGCCCTCGGGCAGGGTCTCGATGAACTCGGTCGCATAGGCGGCGTCGGCGGCGGCCTTGACCGCCGCGTCGCTGGCGTCGGGCCGCCCGTAGCGGATGTTGTCAGCCAGGGTGGCGGAGAAGATGGTCGCCTCCTGCGGCACCAGCCCCTGACGCGCGCGCAAGGCCGCCGGGTCCGCCTCGCGCAGATCGACGCCGTCCAGGGCGACCGACCCCTCCGTCGGATCGTAAAAGCGCAGCAGCAGTTGCAGCACCGTGGACTTGCCCGCGCCCGAGGGGCCGACCAGCGCGATGCGCTCGCCGGGCGCCACCTCCAGCGTGAAGTCGTGGAGCGCCGCCTCGTCCGGGCGGGAGGGGTAGTGGAAGGTGACCTGCCGGAAGGAGACGCGGCCTTGCGCCGGGTCGGGCAGCGGCTTGGGGTCTGCCGGCGGCAGGATGTCGGGCTTGGTGTCCAGCAGTTCGCGCAGGCGTTCGGTCGCGCCGGCGGCGCGTTGCAGATCGCCGATCAACTCGGAGAGGGAGCCGAGCGAGGAAGCCACGATCACGGCGTAGAGCACGAAGGCCGCGAGCTCGCCGGAGGTGATGCGGCCCTGCACCACATCCTGCCCGCCGATCCAAAGGATCACGGCGATGGCGCCGAACACCAGCCCCATCACCGTGCCGCCCAGCAGAGCGCGTGCGCGCGTGCGGCTGACAGCGGCGGAGAAGGCCTCTTCCGTGCGCTCGGCGAAGGCTTCCTTGTCGTGGCCCTGATGGTTGAAGGCCTGCACGATGCGGATGCCGTAGAGCGTCTCGTTCAGGCTGGCGCCGACGTCGGCGATGCGGTCCTGGGCGTTGCGGCTGAGCGCGCGCACGCGCCGCCCGATGATGATCACCGGCGGCACCACCAAGGGGATCACCAGAAAGACCAGACCAGCCAGCTTGGGCGAGGTCAGAAAGAGGGCCACCGAGCCGCCCAGGAACAGCATGGTGTTGCGGAGCGCGATCGGCAGCGTGGTGCCGACCACGACCTGTAGCAGCGTCGTGTCGGTGGTGACGCGGCTCAGCACCTCGCCGGTCTTGGTGATCTCGAAGAAGGCGGGCGAGAGCGTCACCACGTGATCGAAGACGCGCCGCCGCAGGTCGGCGACCACGCGCTCGCCCAGCCAGGTGACGGTGAAGACCCGGAAATAGACCGCCAGCGCCAGCAGCAACACGATGATCAGCATGATCACCACGGCCTTGTTGAGCACCGCGATGTTGCCCGTGCTGAAGCCCGCGTCCACGAGGTAGCGCAGGCCATAGCCGACGAAGAGCACCAGGATGGAGGCCATGGAGAGCGCCACCAGCGCGCCCGCCACCATGCCCTTGTAGGGCCGCAGCAGCGGCCAGAGCTTGGCGAGCTGGCGCAGGTTGCGGCTCTTCGGCAGGTCCGAGTGCCGTGGGTCGTCGGCGGAGGAGGCTTCTCGCATGGGGCCCTTTCGCGGCGCGGCTCCGGTGCCGGGCGGCCTTTGTCCGGCGGATTGCTTGATGATACGTGGAAAGTTCATCTTCGGAGGCGATCGGTAGACCATTCGGGCAGTAAGCTCAATATCTAGGCTGAAATTCCTGCGCCGACAGCCCCGTCCCGAAAGCGGCTTGAAACCCGGCAAAGCGCCCTTGCCTTATGAGGTCGTCTCAGGTATCACAGGCGCCGAATTCAGGAGTAGGACCGATGAAAAAAGATATTCATCCCGAGTACCACACCATCAAGGTGGTGATGACCGACGGCAGCGAGTTCGAGACCCGCTCGACCATGGGCAAGGAAGGCGACACGCTGCGCCTGGACATCGACCCCAAGACGCATCCGGCCTGGACCGGCGTCCATCGCCTGATGGACTCGGGCGGCCAGCTCGCCAAGTTCAAGAAGCGCTTCCAGGGCCTGGGCCTGAAGCAGCAGTAAGAGCTTGGGAGCGGCGCGCGCCGTTCTTTCAGGGACGAGACGAAAACGACCCGCGAGGCGCTTGGAAACGAGCGCCTCGCGGCCTTTTCTGCTGTCTTTTTTGGCGCTCTTGACCTCTTGAACCGCAAAAAACGGCTGACCATATCTTCTGGCGAAGGGTTCGCTGCCTTCTTATGCGGGTTCCCTTCGACCCATAGCGCCGGCTCTTTCGGGATCGACCAGAAGGTGTTCCCAACAAGAACGAGGGCCCGGCGAAAAGTCGCTTCGAAGAATCAAAGGAGGACTTAGATATGCGAAGCTACGACATGACCCCGCTGCTGCGTTCCACCGTCGGTTTCGACCGCATGGCCCGGATGATGGACTCCCTGGCCCGCATGGACGAACAGGGCGGCGGCTATCCCCCCTACAACATCGAAAAGCTTGGTGAGGACGATTACCGCATCTCCATGGCGGTCGCCGGCTTCTCCGAGGACGAGATCACCATCACCGTGCAGGACGGCGGCGTGGTCATCCACGGCGAGGCTCAGCAGAAGGAAGAGCAGGAGGAAGCCACCTTCCTGCACCGCGGCATCGCCCGCCGCGCCTTCGAGCGCCGCTTCGATCTCGCCGACCACATCAAGGTGACCGGCGCGTCGCTTGAGAACGGGCTTCTGCACATCGACCTGGTGCGCGAGGTGCCCGAGGCCATGAAGCCGCGCACCATCGCCATCACCAAGGGCGAGAAGAAGGCCAAGGCCATCGAGCACGAGGCCGCGTAACGCGCTTCGGCTTTTAGCCTAAAGACAGGCCTGCAACGAAAAGACGCCGGCTGGAGCAGTTCCAGCCGGCGTTTTCTTTTCCCGTCGCTCAGCCCTTCAGGTGTTCGGCGAAGAAGGTGAGGGTGCGGGTCCAGGAGAGCGCGGCGTCCTCTTCGTCGTAGCGCTCGCCGGTCGGGTTGGCGAAGGCGTGGTCGGCCACGTACCAGTGGATCTCCGCGCTCTTGCCGTTGGTCTCCAGCGCGCGCTCGAAGCCGCCCACCATTTCGGCGTTGATCCAGCCGTCGCGCGTGGCGAAGTGGCCCAGGACGGGGCCCTGAAGCTTGGCGATCTCCTCGACCGGCTGGTTCACGCGGCCGTAGTAGATGACCGTGGCGTCGACCGGCGTTGCGATCGAGGCGGAGAGCGACCAGCCGCCGCCGAAGCACCAGCCGACGGTCCCGACCTTGCCGGTCGCGAATTCATGCCCGCGCAGCCACTCCGTCCAGGCGGTCAGGGTCTCGGTGGCCTCTCCGGCGTCGACCCCCTGCATCAGGCTCTGCGCTGCGTCCCGGTCGCCCGCCATGGCGACTTCACCGCCGTAGAGGTCGACGGCGAGAGCGATGTAGCCCTGCTTTGCGAACTCGGTCGCCATGGTCTTGATGTGGTCGTTGAGACCCCACCATTCGTGGATCAGCAGCACCGTGGGCGCGGGCAGCGCATCCGGCATGGCGAGGGCGCCGGAGACCTCGCGCCCGCTGGGCGTGGTGATGGTGACCCGCTCGGTCTCGCCGGCGGCGGCCCTGACCAGGCTTGGGCTGGCGAGGATGGTGGCGAGCGGAAGGCTGGCGGCCCCTCTCAGGATGGAACGGCGTGCGACTGCGACCATGGTTTAAGCTCCTCTATTCTTGGGTTTTGCAGGTCGTCCAAGACTTGTCGCTCCGGAAGCGGATTTCCAGAGGAGCGCATAGCAAAAGCCCGCTCTCCGGTGCCGGAGGAGCGGGCTTTGGCGTCCTGGTGGGAAACTCTTAAGCAGCGTGACGCGTCAGGCGGCCTTCTTGGCGACGACCTTGGCGATCACGCGCTTGAGGCGCAGCGCCTCGCCGGCCAGCTTGGCGTTCGGCGTGGAGAGCAGGTAGGCGTCGATGCCGCCGTTGTGCTCGATGGTGCGCAGCGCACGGGTCGAAAGGCGCACGCGGACAGGCTTGCCAAGCGCCTCGCTGTAGAGGGCGGCGTCCTGCATGTTCGGCAGAAAGCGGCGACGCGTCTTGTTGTTCGCGTGGCTCACATTGTTGCCGGTCAACACGCCCTTACCGGTAAAGTCGCAACGTCGGGACATGATCTTTATCCTGAACTCTCTGGCGTTCTCATAAAAAATTGGGGCGCGGAAAGCCGTGGCTCGCGCCCGAACGAGGCGGCTTTGTACGGCCTTCCCCGGTTAAGGTCAAGCCGAAAGCGGGGCTTTTTTGGCCCTTTCAGCCCTTGGAGGAGCCGCCCGGATTCAAGAAGGCGGCGAGCAGTTCCTCCGCCGCCGCCGTGGGGCTGCGTTCGCCCTCCATGACCGCCTTCTCCAGGGCGGGCAGTTTCGCCGCCAGGGCGGAGTCAGCCTTCAACGCCTCCAGCAGCCCTTCCTCCAACCGCTGCCAGAACCAGGCGCGGGCCTGCTCGGCGCGGCGCGCCTCGATCCGCCCGGCAGGGGCCAGGGTCTCGCGGAAGGCGCCGATGGTCTCCCAGACCTCGGCGACGCCCTTGCCGGTCAGCGCCGAGCACTGCAGGACCTTGGGCGTCCATTCGGGATAGCTGGGGCGCAGCAGGTCGAGGGCGTGGCGGTATTCGCCCGCCGCCCGGCGGGCTGCGGCTTCCAGGTCGCCGTCGGCCTTGTTGACGATCATGATGTCGGCCAGTTCGACCACGCCCTTCTTGATGCCCTGCAGCTCGTCGCCGCCGCCCGGCGAGAGCAGCAGCAGGAAGACATCGACCATCTCGGCGACCGCCGTCTCCGACTGACCGACCCCGACCGTCTCGACGATCACCACGTCATAGCCCACGGCTTCGAGCAGCAGCAGGGTTTCGCGGGTGCGCCGCGCAACGCCGCCCAGCGTGCCCGCCGAGGGCGAGGGACGGATGAAGGCCTGATGGTTGCGCGAGAGTTCGGGCATGCGGGTCTTGTCGCCCAGGATCGAACCCCCCGAGCGGCGCGAGGAGGGATCGACGGCGATCACGGCCACCTTCAGTCCCTGGTCAATCAGGGTGAGGCCGAAACGCTCGATGAAGGTGGACTTGCCGACGCCCGGCGTGCCGGTGATGCCGATGCGCACGGACCCGCCGCTTGCGGGCAGGGCGGTCTCCAGGAGGGCGCGCGCCTCGCTGCGGTGATCGGCGCGGGTCGATTCGATGAGAGTGATGGCCCGGCCCAGAGCGCGGCGGTCGCCCGCCTGCGCGGCCTTCAGGATGGCTTCGGGCGAGGATGCGCCGGGCCCGCTCACGACCTTTCCTCCCCAGGACCCGGCGGTTTCCCGAGCTGTGGTCCGAGCGGCTGGCCATAGGAAAACTCAACCAGGTTGCCGTCGGGGTCTTCGACGCCGCAGAAGTAGCCAAGCGGCGCGGGTGCTTCGGTGACCGGCCAGATCAGGCGGCCCTCTGCCTCTGCCTTCTCCGCCAGCTCGTCCACGCCCCTCCGGTCCGCGCAGGCGAAGCCAAGGTGGGAGAGGTCGCCCTCGCGCCTCACCCGGCCGGGCCCGCCTTCGATCACCACGAAGACGAAGCGCTTCTCGCGGCCCGGCTCGGCGATCCAGACCACCCGCACGCCGGGCTCGTCCTCGCGCCGGTGGATCTCCTCCAAGCCGCAATAGTCGCGGTAGAAGGCGAGCGTCGCCTCCAGGTCGCGCGCATGCAGCGCCTGGTGGGTGAGCGATAGGGCTGGGGCTTTCGTCTCGGTCATGGCGGAAAAGAGACTAGCGCGTGGGATGCGGCGCCGCCACGCCTTCGGCGGCTTGCTCTTCCTCTTCGGCGTCCGGATGCTCGGCGGCCTGACGCACGGACTTGCCGCGATCCTCTTCGCCGGCCTGCTGGCGGGCCCACATCTGGGCGTAGACGCCCTCGCGCTCCAGCAGATCCTGATGGCTGCCGCGCTCGGCGATCTGGCCCTGTTGCAGCACGATGATCTCGTCGGCGTCCACGATGGTGGAGAGACGGTGGGCGATCACCAGTGTCGTGCGGTCCTGGGAGACCTCCGAGAGGCTCTGCTGAATCTCCCGCTCGGTCGCGGTGTCGAGCGAGGAGGTCGCCTCGTCGAAGAGGAAGATCGCGGGCTGCTTCAGGATCGCGCGGGCGATGGCCACGCGCTGCTTCTCGCCGCCGGAAAGCTTCAGGCCGCGCTCTCCCACCGTGGTCTCATAGCCATCGGGCAGTTGGCGGATGAACTCGTCGATGCGCGCGAGCTTGGCCGCGGCCTCGATCTCCTCGCGGCTGGCGCCGGGGCGGCCATAGGAAATGTTATAGTATAACGTATCATTAAATAGAACCGTATCCTGCGGCACGATGGCGATGGCCGCGCGCAGCGACTGTTGGCTGACCTCGCGGATGTCCTGCCCGTCGATCTTGATCGCGCCCGCGTTCACGTCATAGAAGCGGAACAGCAGGCGGGAGATGGTGGACTTGCCCGCGCCCGAGGGCCCCACGATGGCGACACGGTTGCCGGGCGGCACGGTGAAGGACACATCGCGCAGCACCTTGCGGCGCGGGTCGTAGTCGAAGTCGACGCCCTCGAAACGGACCTCGCCGCCCTCCACCTTCAAGTCCGGCGCGCCCGGCTTGTCGCGGATCTCCGCGTCCTCATGGGTCAGCTTGAATAGCAGTTCCAGGTCGACCAGCGACTGCTTGATCTCGCGGTAGACCGTGCCGAGGAAGTTGAGCGGCATGGCGAGCTGCAGCAGGTAGGCGTTGACCATCACGAAGTCGCCCACCGTCATGGTTCCGGCGGCCACGCCCTGGGCCGCCAGGATCATCATCAGAGTGATGCCGAAGGCAATGATGACCGACTGACCCGCGTTCAGCATGGAAAGCGAGTAGCGCGACTTCACCGCCGCTTCCTCGTAGGAGCGCAGGCCCTTGTCCAGACGCCGGGCCTCGTGCTCCTCGTTGCCGAAATACTTGACCGTCTCGTAGTTCAGCAGGCTGTCGACCGCCCGGGTATTGGCGGTGTTGTCGGCCTCGTTCATCTGCCGCCGGATGCCGATGCGCCAGGCCGTCACCTTGAAGGTGAAGATCACGAAGGCGACGATGACGACCAGCGTGATGGCCGCGAAACGGAAGTCGAGCATGTACCAGAGGATGCCCGCGACCAGCCCGACCTCGACCAGGGTCGGCAGGACGTTGAAGACCACGAAGAACAGCAGGAACTCGATGCCTTTGACGCCGCGGTCGATGGCGCGGGTCAGGCCGCCGGTCTGGCGTTCCAGGTGAAAGCGGAGCGAAAGCGCATGCAGGTGCCGGAAGGTCTTCAGGGCCACCTCACGGATCGCGTTCTGCGCGACGCGGGCAAAGAGGCTGTCGCGCAACTCGCCGAAGCCCAGGGCGCCGACCCGCGCGAGGCCGTAGGCGATCAGCAGGCCGATGGGCGCCACCACCAGCGCGTCCGCGCCGCTGCCAAGGCGGTCCACGGCCATCTTCAGGATGATCGGGACATAGACGTTGGTCAGCTTGGCCGCCACCAGCAGCACCAGCGCCACCACGACCCGCACCTTCAGGTCGCCGCGCCCCTCGCGCCAGAGATAGGGGGCGAGCTCGCGCAGCGTGGTCCAGTGGCCGTCGCTCTTGTAGTTGGGGTCGAGATGGGTGGGTCGCATGGCTACCTTAGTGAGGCTTCGGGCCAGCCTTGGCAAGATCAAATCGCCAAGCCGTCTAGAGGTCGGCGGCCTCCTCATAGGCGGCAATGGCCTCCAGGAAAGTATCGCCGTAGCGGTCCAGCTTGGCCTCTCCGACGCCGCTTACCCGGCCCATCTGGTTGAGGTTTCGCGGCCGGAGCCGCGCCATGTCGATCAGCGTGCGGTCGGGGAAGACCACATAGGCCGGGACCGACTGCTCGCGCGCCAGTTCCAGGCGCAGCTTCTTCAGGGCCGAGAGCAGGCCCTTGTCGACGTCCGCGGGCGTCTCTGCGGCCTCGCGCCGGCTGCCCCCGCGCGCTCTGGGCTTCAGGCTCTCCTTGCGCAACTCCAGGCGTTCCTCGCCCTTCAGGATGGCCCGACCCCGCTCCGTCACGCACCAGCGGCCATAGCCCTCCAGGTCCATGGTGACGGCGCCGGCGGCGTAGACCTGACGCATAAGGGAGCGCCACTCGTTCTTGCCGATCTCCGCGCCGACGCCGAAGGTCGGCAGCTTGTCGTGGCCGAACTTCACGATGTTCGCGGTCTCCTCCCCGCGCAGGACCGCGATGATGTGTTCCGCGCCGAAGCGCTCGCCGGTGCGCAGGATCGCGGACATGATCTTCTGCGCTTCCACCGTCGCGTCGAACAGCTCGACCCCTTCCTTGCAGAGATCGCAGTGCCCGCAGGCCGCGCTCTCCTCGTCGAAATAGGCGAGCAGCGTCTGGCGGCGGCAGCGGGGCGCCTCGCAGAGCGCGACCAGGGCGTTCAGTCGCTGAAGCTCGCTGCGTTTTTGCTCGGGCGCGGCGTCGCCCTCCTCGATCTGCTGGCGGCGCAGGCGGATGTCGTCCAGACCGTAGAGCGTCAGCGTCTTCGCCGGCAGGCCGTCGCGCCCGGCGCGGCCGATCTCCTGATAGTAGGCCTCGATGGTCTTGGGCAAGTTCGCATGGGCGACGAAGCGTACGTCGGGCTTGTCGATCCCCATGCCAAAGGCGATGGTCGCCACGATCACAATGCCGTCTTCCTGCAAAAAGCGGTCCTGCGCCTCCTCGCGGGTCTCCTTGTCCTGACCGGCGTGATAGGCGTAGGCCTTGTAGCCCTTGAGGCGGAGTTGGGCCGCCAGCTCCTCCGTCTGTCGGCGCGAGGCGCAGTAGACGATGCCGCTCTCGCCCTTCTGCGGCTCCATGAAGTCCAGGATCTGGCGGCGCGCGTTGGCCTTGGGCTGCATGGCGAGGAAGAGGTTGGGGCGGTCAAAGCCGTGAATGACCTTGAGCGGCGGCTCTTCGAACAGGCGCCGGGCGATGTCGGACTGGGTGGCTGCATCGGCGGTGGCCGTCAAGGCCATCATCTGGACATCGCCCAGGGCGTGGCGCAGCTCGCCGATCTGGAGGTATTCCGGCCGGAAGTCATGTCCCCACTGGGATACGCAGTGCGCCTCGTCAACCGCCAGCAGGCGCACGCCGGCCCGGCGCAGCAAGCTCTCGGTGCCCGCCGTCATGAGGCGCTCGGGCGACAGATAGAGGAGCTTCAGCCGCCCCTCGTCGATGGCCGAGAAGACCCGTTCGTTCTCGCCCTCGTCGTTGCTGGAATTGAGGCTGCCCGCTTCGATGCCGAAAGCGCGAAGCTGGGCCACCTGATTGCGCATCAGGGCGATCAGGGGCGAGATCACCACGGTCAGGCCGGGCAGCAGCAGGGCGGGAAGCTGATAGCAGAGCGACTTGCCGGACCCGGTGGGCATCACCGCCATGACGTCGCGCCCGCCGAGCACGGCGGAGACGATCTCCTCCTGCCCGGCGCGGAAGGCCTCGAAGCCGAACACGCTTTTCAGGCGCTCGCGCGCCTCACCCGCTAGGCTGTCGGCTGGATTGGCTTCGCCCCCCACGACGGCGGGTTATTCGGGCTTCATGTAGCGCGCGCGGGCGCCGCGCTCGATGGCGGCGGCGGGCAGGCGGCCGACCGGCAGGCCGTGGCGCATCATCTCCAGCAACCGCAATTCCTCCTGGGTCGCCGTCCCATCGACGGCGGCGATGTCGCAGGCCAGGGCGTAGGCCGTCTCGTAGAGACGCTCGGGCAGGGCCTCGCTGATCGCGTCGATCAGAGTGTCGAGCCCATCCTCGTCCTCGAGGTAGGCCATGCAGTTGCCGACGACCTCGGGCAGGCGGTTGAGGTCGAAGCCCTGAAAGACCGGCAGATGCCGGACGATCTCGCCGATGGTGTTCAGCTCCCGGTCGGACATGGAACGGTCGGCGGCGGACATCACCACCATGGAATAGATGAGGGCGTCTTGCGGGGCGGTCATCGGCGGAATTCTCTCCCTGGATGGGGCTGCGAAATCGGGGCTGTCGGCAGTCTTGGGAAAGTAGGGGGCGCGGGGGCCTCCTGCAAGGCTAGAAGTCCTGGGCTCACGCTCCGGATTCGATCAGCGCCAGCAGCGCGGCGGCCCGCCGCTTCGTGCGCTCGTCCGGCGCGCCGGTCAGCTGGCCGGGCAGCCAATGGCGCTGAAAGGCGCGGATGACGGCGCCTTCGTCTTCGCGCAGAAAGCCGTAGCCGAGCAGCGCCAGGAGCTGCGAGAGGGGACGGGGGTCCTTTCTTTCCGCCTCGCTCCAGAGCCCGATGCCGGCCCCGGCGAGTCTCTCCCAGGGGAAAAGCTCGCCCGGATCTTCCTTCCTGAGCGGTGCGACGTCGGAATGGCCCAGGACCCGCTGCGGCGCGATCGCGTGGCGCTCCAGGATCGCTTGCGACAGCGCGATCAGGCTTTCGATCTGAGCATCGGGGAAGGGGCGGTAGCCGAACTCGTGGCCGGGGTTGACCAGTTCGATGCCGATGGAGCGGCTGTTGATGTCGCTCTCGCCCTCCCAGGAGGCGATCCCGGCGTGCCAGGCGCGCGCCGCCTCCGGCACCAGCGCGAAGACGCGGCCGTCCTCCTCGATCAGATAGTGCGCGCTCACCTTCGCCTCGGGGGCGCAGAGGCGCGCCAGCGCCTCCGGCCCGCTCTTCATGCCGGTGTAGTGGAGCAGCAGGATATCCGGGCGCAGACCCTCGGGCCGGGGCTCGCAGTTGGGGGAGGGATGGTCGATGATCCTCATGGGGCCCTCATGTGCCCTTGATCTCCGGCGAGGCGGTCGTTGGCCGCCGGATCAGGATAATCGCCACGCCGACGACGGTCACGGCGGCGCCGATCAGGAAGGTGATGCTCAAGCGCTCGCCGAGCACGACGACGCCGGACAGGACGCCGATCGGCGGCAGCAGCAGCGTGAAGGGCATCATAACGTTGAGCGAATATTGGCGCAGCAGGTGGTACCAGACGCCGTAGCCGATCACGACCACGAAGAGCGACTGATAGACAACCGCGGAAATCCCGTCGAAGCCGATGTTGGAGAGCGCCTCCCACTGGTTGTCCTCGAAAACGAAAGAGAGGGCGAGCAGGCAGGGCGAGGCGAAGACCGACATCCAGGCGAGCAGCGTCATGCCGTCCATGGGCCTTTGCATCTTGATGACGAGGTTCGCGACGGCCCACAGGCAGGCGGCGGAGATCACCATGCCGAGGTAGACATACTGCCCGTCCAGGCGCGGCTCGCCCGCGATGATCACCACCCCGGCAAAGGCGATCAGCATACCGAGAGCCCGCCGCCAGCCGAGCTTGTCCTTCATGAAGATGGCGGCCAGCAGCGAGGCGAAGGGCACCTGCAACTGGATCGAGATGGCCGCCGTCGAGGCGTCGAGGCCGGTCAGGCCGTTGAACATCAGGGCGAAGTGGGCCACGCCCAGCAGCATCGAGATCACCAGCATGTCGCGCCAGCGCCCGCGCGGCGGCTTGACGAAGGGGGTCAGCAGCAGCGCCACGGCGAAGAAGCGCAGACTGGTCAGCATGAAAGGCGGCAGGTCGCGCAAGCCCACCTTCACCATGGCGAAGTTGAAGCCCCAGAAGCAGAGGACCATGAGAATGAGCCCAAGGTGGAGCGGGCGGATCGAAAACATGGGGCTCCTTTACGAAGGCCCGGCCCTTGGCTTGGCCGCGCCCTTGCGAAGACGAGTCAGGAAAGGCCGCGCAGCTTGCGCAGCCGGTCGTAGGCCGCGTTGATCGCGGCCATCTTCTCGTTGGCGAGATCGATGAATTCCTGCGGCAGGCCCTCGGCCACCAGCTTGTCCGGGTGGTTCTCCCGGATCAGCTTGCGGTAGGCGGCCTTGACCTCCTCGTCGCTGGCGTTGTGGTCAACGCCGAGGATGGCGTAGGGGTCCTGCGCGTCGGCGCCCATGTTGGCGCTCTTGACGCGCAGCCAGTCCTGCTCGCTGAGCCCGAAGATCTGGGCGACGTCTTCAAGATAGGCCAACTCCTCTTCGCTCACGCGCCCGTCGGCCTTGGCGATGTGGAAGAGCCCGCCCAGAAGTTCCTCAAGGACCGCAGGGCGGTCGCGGAACAGCCGCGCGATCTGTTTGGCGTAGGGCTCGTAGCCGCGGGCGTCGCGCCGCGCCTGATCGAACAGCTTGCCGACGTTCTTCATCTCTTCGGGCGGCACGTGGAAGATCTGCTTGAAGGCGGCGATCTCCTCCTTGGTCACGCGCCCGTCGGCCTTGGCCATCTTCGCGCCCAGGACGATGACGGCGATGGTGAAAGCGATCCTCCGGGTCGGATCGTCCGCCTTCTCGGCCTTCTCCGGATCGCGGCTGTCGTCGGACATCTTGTCCACGGCATGGCCCGCCACGGCGCCCAGAATGGCGCCCAAAGGCCCGCCGACGGCAAAGCCCGCCGCGCCTCCCACGATCTTTCCCCAGATGCTCATGACCGATGCTTATTCCACGGAAAGCGGTATCGCGACAAGACCGTTCGCGTGCTTGGAAGCCCCCTTGGGGGCAGCCTTGCAGGGGACGCAGGGCTATGGTAGATAATGCCAACGATTTATCGATAAATTATTAGTGTAAGGGTTTTCGCCATGACAGAGCAGACCTCCGGCGGCACGTGGCAGTTCTGGATCGACCGGGGCGGCACCTTCACCGATCTCGTGGCCCGCAAGCCGGACGGCGAGCTGATCTCCCACAAACTCCTCAGCGAGAACCCGGAGCAGTACGAGGACGCGGCCCTTCAGGGCATCCGCACGCTGCTCGGCCTTTCCAAGGAAGAGCCCATCCCGGAAGACGCGGTCGAGGCGGTGAAGATGGGCACCACGGTCGCCACCAATGCGCTTCTGGAGCGCAAGGGCGAGCGCACGCTGCTGATCGTCACCAAGGGGTTCCGGGACGGGCTCAAGATCGCCTACCAGAACCGCCCGCATCTCTTCACCCGCCAGATCGAATTGCCCGAGCAGCTTTACAAGGACGTGGTGGAGATCGACGAGCGCGTTACGGCGGAGGGCGAAGTGCTCAAGGCGCCGGACCCCGCGGTCGTGGAAGCGCAGTTGGCCGAAGCGCGCGAGGCGGGGTTCGGCGCCTGCGCCATCGTCTTCCTGCACGGCTACCGCCATCAGGCGCACGAACGCCAGGTCGCGGAGATCGCCCGTAAAGTCGGCTTCACCCAGGTCTCGGTCAGCCACGAGGTGAGCCCCCTGATGAAGTTCGTCGGGCGCGGCGACACCACGGTGGTGGACGCCTACCTCTCGCCGATCCTGCGCCGCTACGTGGACAAGGTGGCGGGCGAGTTGGGCGACGTGCGGCTGATGTTCATGCAGTCCAACGGCGGCCTGACCGACGCGCGCCGCTTCCAGGGCAAGGACTCGATCCTCTCCGGCCCGGCGGGCGGCATCGTGGGCTGCGTGCGCACGGCCGCCATGGCGGGCTTTGAGAAGGTCATCGGCTTCGACATGGGCGGCACCTCCACCGACGTCTCCCACTACGCGGGCGAGTACGAGCGCGCCTTTGAGACCCAGGTCGCAGGCGTGCGCATGCGCGCGCCCATGATGCAGATCCATACCGTGGCGGCGGGCGGCGGCTCGATCCTGCACTTCGACGGCAGCCGCTACCGCGTCGGCCCCGACAGCGCCGGGGCCAATCCCGGCCCGGCCTGCTACCGGCGCGGCGGGCCGCTCGCGGTCACCGACGCCAACGTCATGCTGGGCCGCATCCACCCGGACTTCTTCCCGCGCGTCTTCGGCCCCAACGCCGACCAGGCGCTCGACCGGGAGGTGGTGGTCGAGAAGTTCCAGGCCCTCGCCGAGCGCATCGAAGCCCAGTCCGGCGACCGGCGCAGCCCGGAGGAGGTGGCCGAAGGCTTCCGCCGCATCGCCGTCGAGAACATGGCCAACGCCATCAAGAAGATCTCGATCCAGCGCGGCTACGACGTGACGGAGTACACGCTCAACTGTTTCGGCGGGGCCGGCGGGCAGCACGCCTGCGACATCGCCGATACGCTGGGCATGACGCGCATCTTCCTGCACCCCTTCGCGGGCGTGCTGTCGGCCTATGGCATGGGCCTCGCCGACCTGCGCACCTTCGCCCAGCAGGGCGTGGAGGGCCGCCTGGACGAGGCGGACACCCTGGCCGAGATGCAGGACCTGGTCGAGAAGCTGACCGCCCAGGCCGCCGCCGAACTGAGCGACCAGGGCATCGCCGAGGAAGACCAGGAGTTCAAGCGTGAGCTCTACCTGCGCTACCAGGGCAGCGACACGGCCTTCGGCGTCGCGTTGCAACTGGACGACCTGGAAGCCATGCGCGCCGAGTTCGAGGAGGCGCACCGCCAGCGTTTCAGCTTCGTGCAGCCGGAAAAGCCGCTGATCCTGGAGCTGGTCTCGGTCGAGGGCATCGGGCGCACCGGCGTCACCGACGATCCCGAAGTGACCGCCGCGAAGGACGCGGGCGGCAAGCCGGAGCCGGTCGCCTCGGCGCCCTTCTACCGTGGCGGGGAGTGGATCGAGGCGGGCGTCTTCGACCGCGAGACCATGAGCCCCGGGCAGGTGATCGAGGGCCCGGCGATCCTTATCGAGCCCAACTCCACCACCGTGATCGAGCAGGGCTGGCGCGCCGAACTGACCGCCAAGAACCATCTGGTCATGGACCGTCACGTCGCCATGCAGCGCGAGGAGGCGGTCGGCACCAAGGTCGATCCCGTGATGCTGGAGGTCTTCAACAACCTCTTCATGTCCATCGCCGAACAGATGGGCTCGGCCTTGGAGAAGACGGCGCACTCTGTGAACATCAAGGAGCGGCTGGACTTCTCCTGCGCGGTCTTCGACCAGGAGGGCAACCTGGTCGCCAACGCGCCGCACATGCCGGTCCATCTGGGCTCCATGAGCGAATCGATCCGCACCGTGATCCGCGAGAACGAGGGCGCGATCGAACCCGGCAACGTCTATGTCCTGAACGCTCCCTACAACGGCGGCACGCACCTGCCCGACATCACGGTGGTGACGCCGGTCTTCGACGAGGCGGGGGAGGAGATCCTCTTCTACGTCGCCAGCCGGGGGCACCATGCCGACGTGGGCGGCATCACCCCGGGCTCCATGCCGCCGGACTCCAAGACGGTGGAGGAGGAGGGCGTCCTGATCGACAACTTCCTGCTGATCGAGCGCGGGCGCTTCCGGGAGAAGGAGCTGCGCGACCTGCTCGGCTCGGGCAAGTATCCGGTGCGCAACGCCGATCAGAACGTCGCCGACCTGCAGGCGCAGATCGCCGCCAACGAGCGCGGCGTGCAGGAGCTGCGCAAGATGGTGGGTCACTTCGGACTGGATGTGGTGCAGGCCTACATGGGCCACGTGCAGGACAATGCGGAAGAGCAGGTGCGCCGGGTCCTGGACGTGCTGAAGGACGGCTCCTTCGACTACGAGATGGACGACGGCAACAAGGTCGCCGTCGACATCACCATCGACAAGGAAAAGCGCGAGGCGACCATCGACTACTCGCGCTCCAGCCAGCAGCTTCCCAACAACTTCAACGCGCCTTCGGCGGTCTGCCGGGCGGCGACGCTCTACGTCTTCCGCACGCTGGTCGAAGACGAGATTCCGATGAACGAGGGCTGCCTGAAGCCGCTCAAGCTCGTGATCCCCGAAGGCTCCATGCTGAACCCGCGCTATCCCGCCGCCGTGGTGGCCGGGAACGTGGAGACCAGCCAGGTCATCACCGACACGCTCTATGGCGCGCTGGGCGTGATGGCGGGCGCGCAGGGCACCATGAACAACGTCACCTTCGGCAACGCGCGCTATCAGTACTACGAGACGCTGGCGGGCGGCTCGGGCGCCGGGCCGGACTTCGACGGCTGCGATGCGGTCCACACCCACATGACCAACTCCCGCCTGACCGATCCCGAAGTGCTGGAGTTCCGCTTTCCGGTCCTGCTGGAGTCCTTCGAGATCCGGCGGGGCAGCGGTGGCGCGGGCCGGCACCGGGGCGGGGACGGCACGCTGAGGCGGCTCAGGTTCCTGGAGGAGATGACGGTCGCGATCCTCTCCAACCACCGGCGCGTTCCGCCCTTCGGCGTTGCCGGCGGCGCGCCGGGTGAACTCGGCCGCAACTGGGTCGAACGCAAGGACGGCAGCCGCGAGGAGATGACCGGCACCGACAGGCGCGAGATGGCGCCGGGCGACGTCTTCGTGGTGGAGACGCCGGGCGGCGGCGGCTTCGGCGCGGCGGACGGGCAGAAGGAGGCCGCGGAATGAGTAAGCGTCAGAGCGGCGGCACGCGCATCGTCGGATCCTCCCACCTGGTCGCGGAGGAGGCGGCGGAGCTGAGCGAGCTGGAGTTCGGCCTGATCACCGCGGGCAACGCCTTCAACCGCTGGATCGTGCGCTGCATGGCCGCGGCGGGCTGGCCGGAGCTTTCGGCCACCGATGTTCTGGTCCTGCATTCTGTCAATCACCGGGACCGGCCCAAGCGGCAGGGCGACATCTGCTTTGTCTTGAACATCGAGGACACCCACACCGTCACCTATGCGCTGAAGAAGCTGCAGCGCCTGGGCCTGGTGGAAGGCGCGCGGCAGGGCAAGGAGACCTTCTGGAGCGCGAGCGCCGAGGGCCTGAAGGCCTGCAAGCGCTACCGCGAGCTGCGCGAGGCCTGTCTTTTGGAGGTCTTCCAGGCCTTCGCGGGTGGACGGCGCGAGGCGCTGGCGGAGGAGACGGGGGAGGCGGCGGAACTGCTGCGCGCCTTCTCGGGACTCTACGATCAGGCGGCGCGCGCCGCCGCCTCGCTCTAGTCCCTCCGGGTCGCCAGCCAGAGGCCGGGCAGCACCAGGGCGGCGCCCAGCAGGTGATAGCCCTGCAAGGCCTCCGCCAGCAGGAAATAGGCGAGCACAGCCGTGTAGACGGGGCTTAGGTAGAGCATCAGTCCGGTCTTGGACGCGCCCAGGTGGCGCTGCACGTAGCCATAGCTGCCATAGGCGCCGAGCGCCGGCACCAGAGCCAGGAAGACCACCGCGCCGACGGAGACCGCGTTGATCTCAGGGGCTTCGAACAGCAGCGCCTCCAGGAGCGTGAAGGGCGCCAGCACCAGGGTTCCAAACAGCATGATCGCGGCAAAGCGGACCTTGGGTTCAAGCCGGGTGGGGCGGTGCTTCAGCAGGATCGAATAGAGCGCCCAGGAAAAGGCCGAGGCCATGATCCAGAGATCGCCCCGGGTCAGGTCCAGGGTCAGGAGCGTCTCAACCTGGCCGCGGAACACGATCGCCATCATGCCGGCCAGCGCCAGGAACACCCCCAGCCAGCGCCCGGGAGTCAGCCGTTCGCCATAGAAGGCGCGGGCCAGAAGAATGATCATGACCGGCGAGGTCGCATAGATCATGCCGATGTTGGTGGCCGTCGTGCTGTCGGCCCCGATGTAGACGAAGGCGCCGCAGACCCCCATGCCCAGCGCGCCCAGCAGGGCCAGCTCCGCCGCCTCCCCCGCGATCGCGCGGCGCGCGCGCCAGACAGAGGGTCCGAGCAGCGCCAGCAGGATCGCCAGCGCCAGCGCCCAGCGGCCGAAGGCAAGCGCGACCGGCGGCACCAGCTCCGCCGTCGCGCGGGCGATCAGCATGTTGGAGGCGAAGAAGGAGGGGGTTACGAAAAGCAGGACGCGCGCCAGCGTCTCGCCATTGGCGACGTTCTCAAGCGGTTCCCTTTCTTGTCGCTCCCCGGTCATGGCGCCTCTCTTAACATTCTTGCCGGCGCATCCAAGGTGCAAAGTCGGGATGGGAGCCATGCTTGACCGGCTTTAGCGCCCGGCGCATCTTGCGCGAAAGACCCCGCCGACAAGACGGCTTGGATAGAGGAAACTGAGATTCATGGCCAAGAAAGCCGACCCCGCGCTGCTGCGCGCCGCCCAGCGCGGCGACAAGGAAACCATCGCCGCCGCCCTCAAGACCGGCGCGGAGGTCGAGGGCTGCGACCGCCACGGCGCGACCCTGCTTCACCTCGCCGCCGGGGCCGGACGGCTGGAGCTCGTGGAGTTCCTGCTGGCCGAGGGCGCGGCGGTCGACAAGACCGACGATGCCGGGAACTCGGCCTTGATGCTGGCCGCCGCGCGGGGACAGGCGGAAGTGGTCAAGCGGCTGCTGGCGGCGGGCGCCGACCCCAAGGCGGGCAACCGCTGGGGGCTTGCCGCGCGCGACTGGGCTGTCTGGCCGAAGAACGCCGAGGAGATCGAGGCCTTGCTGCTCGCGGCCGACAAATGACGCTTTTTTAGGCAAAAACAGAGCTTTCCAAACTTGTGGATAAAAAATCGTCAAGATTCTGAAAATATAAGAAAACACAGTGGATTAGAATTTTTCTGTTGCGGCGCACAAAAATGCTCCTTAGATTGTGCAGTGCGAAAGGGACGAGCAAGCCTCGTCCTGGACGTAAACGCACTTCTTGGGCGTTTCCTCCCTAAACTCGGGCCGCGCTTACGAGCGCGGCCCCTTTCTTTTCAGAGTGTTTCCAGTGATTTAGCGGGAAATTTCCTGAGGCAGGCTGCTGTCGCCCTCGCCCAGGAAACGCTCCATCAGGACCGAGTCCACCCAGCGCCCATGCTTGAAGCCAACCGACCGAAGCGTCCCGGCCAGCAGAAAGCCGTGGCTGGCGTGCAGGCCGATGGAGGCGGCGTTGGCGCTGTCGCCGATGATCGCCACCATCTTGCGGTATCCCATGGCCGTCGCGGTCTCGATCAAGGCCTCCAGGAGCGCCTTGCCGACGCCGCGCCCCTGGGCCTCCGGCGCCACGTAGATCGAGTCCTCCAACGAGAAGCGGTAGCCGGGCCGGGGGCGATAGCGCCCGGCATAGGCGTAGCCAAGCGGGGTGCCGTCCTGCGCCTCGGCCAGGTAGTAGGGCAGGCCCTCGGCCTTCAGCGCCTCGAAGCGGCGCGTGAACTCGGCGAGGTCCGGCGGCTCCAGCTCGAAGGAGGCGAGGCCGGTGCGCACATGATGGGCGTAGATCGCCTGCAGCGCCGGCAGGTCCCCCGGCGCGGCGTCGCGCAGAATGAAGTCTGGCTGGTTTTCGCTCTCCATGCCGCGCGGCCTACTTCGAAAAGAGGGACCCGCAGACCTCCGCCAGATTGGCCGAGAGCGCCTTCAGGTCGTCTTGCAGCGCCTTGAAGCCGTCATTGGGCTCCAGCCGCCGCTCGTTCATGTAGAGGGCGCGGTTGATCTCGATCTGCAGGGCATGGATCGCCTCGCCGGGGCGCCCGTAGTGGCGCGTGATGAAGCCGCCGGCGTAGGGCTGGTTGCGCGCGACGCGGTAGCCGGCCCCTTTCAGAAAGCTCTCGGCCGCCTCGACGATGCGCCGGTCGCAGGCGCTGCCGTGGCAGTCGCCCAGCACGAAGGCCGGGCCTGACGCGCCGCTTGCCGGCATGCCGCTGTTCCGCTTGCCCATCTCGTTCGAGGCCACGGTCGCGGCCACGCCGGAGGGCATGGAGTGGCAGTCCAGCAGCAGGCAGCCGCCGAAGCTCTCCCGGGTCTGTTGCAGCAGGCCGCGCAGCGCCTCGTGATAGGGCCAGTAGGTGAGCTCGATGCGCCGGCGCACCTCCTCGAAGGTCAGCTTGCCGCGGTAGATCTCCGCGCCGCCCGCGACCACGCGCGCCACCGTGCCGAGCCCGGCGGCGACGCGGGGCGAGCGCGTGTTGACGTACTCGGGCAGCGACTCCTCGAACATGGCGGGGTCGAGCTCATAGGGCTCCCGGTTGGGGTCGACGTAGGCGCGCGGGAAGAGGGCGCAGAGCAGCGGCGCGCCGCTCTCCGCGCCGGTCAGCCTGGGGGCGAAGGAATAGAGCTGGTCGACGAAGCAGTCCTCCGACCGGCGCAGGCCGGCGGGGTCGAGCCGCGAGCGCGCCACGAAGTCCGCTGGATAGTCCCGCCCGCTGTGCGGCGAGGCGAAGACCAGCGGCACCGACTGCCGCTTGGGCTCGGCGATGGAGAAGGCCTGCCGCCCGCTCTGCCCGGACTCCGCCGCCCGGCCATCCCCCTCGTGCGCCTTGCCAGCGCGCAGGGTCTCGCCCGTAGCGCCGCGCGCCTGGGCCAGCGCGGCGCGGGCCTGGGGATGAGCGAAGAGTTCGTCCAAGAGGCGGGTTCCTCCAGCAGAAAGTCGGCCACCATCCTAGGTAGCCGCTTCCGCGCCCCACGGCAAGCCAACAGCGGCTTCTAAGCCGGAGCGGGTCGGGCCGCCGCCCCGGCATGGAAAGGGGCGCAGGGAGGCGGCGGGGACGCGGTGGGGACGCGGTGGGGAAGGGGCGGTCCAAGGCCTCTTGAAAAGTCCGTCGGCAGATGCTATTCGCCTCCCACCTCGCGGCGGAGATGCCCCGGCAGGTCCCAAACGGTCCGCCCTGGCAGCCATCCCGAACCGCCGCAGGACAACCGCTTCGACCGAAGCCCCGAAAAGGCACCGGTCCCATCCAAGGCGGGCGCGTAGCTCAGCGGGAGAGCACTACGTTGACATCGTAGGGGTCGCTGGTTCAATCCCAGCCGCGCCCACCATCTTTTGCCTCACAAGATCAAGCACTTAGCTGATCAGAGGCCTGCCCCAACAAGCGATGGATACCTCAGTGATTCACACTCTGATCACACTGGGGGTGCATCGATGGCTTCAATTCGACAGCTCAAAAGCAAGTGGCAGGTGCAGGTCCGACGTAAAGGACACCCGCCTGTCTCAAAGACATTCACCGACAAAAAGC